>JBJOMA010000298.1:0-2635 GCA_046052625.1 Bacteroidota bacterium | reverse complement strand
TCCGCTACTACTGATGATTCCTGCGACCCTGGCAGCCTCTTTCGGCTTTATGATGCCTGTCGCTACAGCACCCAACACGATCGTATACGGCACCGGACAAGTACCGGTGCAGGAAATGATGCGCACCGGTCTGCACATGAACATCCTCGCAGTGATGTTATTGACGCTTTACACCTGGCTGTTTTACTGACATTGATCAGTCCGGGACCTAAGGGAGCCATATTCTTCTTTTTTAAGGCATGGAACGGTCGACTTGACATAAGTCGTGTCGTCTACTGACGCTCCTCACATACTGCAGTTCCAAATGGCTGTAATCTTGCAGTAGTGATTCGCCAACGGCCGGGACGGACACTGAAGCAGACCAAACCTCAAAAAACAAAAGCCATGAAAAAGAAAATCATCCTCGCAGTGATCGCAGCCGGAGTCACCGTCTACGCCTGTGAGAAGGAATCCCTGTTCAGCGATACGCTGCCCGGTTCCTCCACCGAAAAAGCCATCGTTCAGCAGCCCAACGATGTGAATGCCTTGCAAGTGCTGCGCCCGAGGACCATTGCGAAGGACGGAAATGAAAGTCTGTTCTCGTATGATAAGAACGGAGCCTTGACCGCAATCGAAAGCCCTTTGCGTAAAGACCTCTTCACGCGCGACGGACATGGCAGGGTCACCGAATGGACCGCTGTCATCATGAGTCCGATTGCAGAATCGGCACCCGGACTTTCTGAAAAACGCACACGTTACGTCTTCCGTTACGTCGGTGAGGAAATCCGTCCGCGGACTGCTCAAGAATTCGTCACTGAAGCGGGTTCGACCGAGAAGGAAGTAGCGAATATCCGTTACTCATTCAATACGAAGAACGTCAAGACCGGCGAATGGATCGAAGACCTTCGCACCGGTGTTCAGACCACCTACGAGTACGGTTACGATAATTACAACCGCCTCCTCACTGTAGTTGGCACCCGAAACGGAGCCCGTATCTACTATAAGAAAGTGAACGAATTCTTTGACGGTCACAGCGCAACGGCCGCGCTGGTCGATCTGGCACTGGAACCGGGCACTGCGCTCCAACGTGGCAACCCTTCACTGACGACCATCGAATCAGCTACTTCAAAGGCGGTCACGTTGAAGTGTCACTATGTCCTGAACGACTATCACCAGCCGGTGCGGATCAGTGAGCGCGACAATACGGGATACACCAGCGAAAGTACAATCATTTATTAATCAGGCAGGCGAGGTCGTGCCCAGAGCCGGAGGAGACTCCGGCTCTTTTCATTTTCACTCTTCCGACATGCGGATCAATCGGCCCAATAGGTCGGGATCGTTAGGACGAGGAGCATTGAAGTCCACGATATCCCCTTTTTTATCCATGATCATGTATCGCGGAATGCTGTTGATCTGGAAATATCCGCAGGCCGGAGAATTCCAATTCCCCGGACTGATCACATTTACGCCCTGTACGCCAAGATCCTGCATCGCTTTGATCCAGTTTTCCTTGATGGCATCAATTGAGATATAAAGGAATACGATCGATTTGCGCTGTTTTTCACTGAGTTGTTCGTGCATCTGCTTGGAAGCCGGCATTGTCATCCTGCACGGACCGCACCAGCTGGCCCAGAAATCGATGTACACCACTTTGCCTTTGAAGTCAGTAAGCCGGACCGTCTTACCTTCCGCATCCGTCAGCAATATCCCCTGGTCATCCGCACCTTTGCTCGTTTCCGCCTTCTGACCGGCAGGGAGTTTACGTTCATCACAAATACTGTTCACCTCGTCGACATACACCTTCCGAGTATCAACCCGAATAAGGTCCTGCTTGAGTTTTTTAACCACATACGGAGATAGATTGGCGCAATCGTCCCTCAGAAACCGGGCGATCCAGAAACTGTACACCGGATCGGCGAAAAGTTGACGGGCCATCGAGGTCTTGCGCTCGGCGGATGACGAGTAATCCGTGAACTTCTTGAATCCGTTCTGCTTGGAGGTCATATAGGTGACATAATACCGAGTAAACTCCCGATAAGATGCATTTGCGAGTGCCAGCTCATGGTCGGTCTTGACCTTTGAAAGCTGTTCAATCATTACATCCGGCAGCGGACTGACCATGGTTGCGGAACGATCCATATTGGCCCGAACGATCGGGTAAGCAAGCAGCAATTGCCAATAATGAAAATCGACCTCCAACGTCATGAACTTCTGAAAGTCCGCCGAAGTCCTTGACCAGGCACTGTCATTCCTGAGGAAAGAAAGCTGCTTCTTACGTGCATTAAAGATCTCCATCTCGTAAGCATCGACCGTAGAGGCCAGCATCCGCGTGAATTGAAGACTGTCCTTGAAATCCGTTTCAAACGATTTGTAGAAACCCATCAACAATTTATTCGCATCAGCGAGGCTTCCTTCGAGCGAAAGCGTCGGCATATCACTTGTTGCATCCACGCGACAGCTCAAGTCGCCTCCGGGTTCCGCATAGATCCGGTAGCGCAAGTTGCCGAAAGCGGCCTCCGCCAGTCTTGGAGATCCGACGCGGGCATTCAACCTTGACACCCCGATGATAAAATCAAAGCTTGTCTCTTCACGAGCGATGCCCAGTTGGGAACGATCGATGAACAGTTGAGCAGTAGCAGGCGCCTCACCCCGGTAG
>JBJOMA010000297.1:0-3711 GCA_046052625.1 Bacteroidota bacterium | reverse complement strand
CAGTACAGATAACCGAGTACGAACATGTTCTTAGCACGGTCGATCTCTTTCACTCCGAGTCCGCTACCTTCCAGTGCGGCACGCGTCATCTTGGTCACGTCCATACGTACGACGCGGTAGTTGTCGAGCGTACCGTTCTCCAAGGGATTCACATCGCCGTAACCGGCGAGACGGAGATTCTTCGCATCGAATCCATCGGTATTGGCGATGACTGTTCCGCCTTTGCGGATGTTGCGCAGATTGGCTTTGAGAGCAGCAGCGTTCATCGCCACCAATACATCACAGTAATCACCGGGAGTGAAAATCTCGACACTGCCGAAGTGCAGCTGGAAACCGGAGACACCGGCCAGCGTACCCTGAGGGGCGCGGATTTCGGCAGGGAAATCAGGGAACGTGCTAAGATCATTGCCAAGTAACGCGGCCGTGTTGGTGAACTGCGTACCGGTCAGCTGCATACCATCGCCGGAGTCGCCGGCGAACTTGATGATCACATTATCAAGGACTTCATTCGGATGTGCCATGGGTAATACGAAGGCTTATTTGGAGCGCAAAGATAATGCTTTAAGAGGGAAAAAACGCCCTCTACGGGAAGGAAAGTTGCAACCGAAACGCCCGCAGGATAGCTATTAAAAATCCGAAAAACAGGGGTTGGCAAACGCTCAGACAAGACCCGTTTCCAGGAGCTCCCTGGCGTGGTACGTGATGATGATATCCGCTCCCGCACGGGCGAAAGCGTACATGTTTTCCGTGATGATCCCGGGTCCGTCAATCAGTCCCGCCTCTGCGGCCTTTTTGACCATAGAATACTCTGCGGATACATTATAACAGGCCACAGGCAAAGTTGTTTGGCGACGGACTTCACGGATCACGTCCAGATAGGCCAAAGCCGGCTTAACCATCACAATATCAGCTCCTTCCCCTTCGTCCAATAAGGCTTCGCGAAGGGCTTCGCGACCGTTCCGGTAGTCCATCTGATAGGATTTCCGGTCGCCCTTACCGGGGGCGGAATCGGCCGCTTCCCGGAAAGGCCCGTAATAGGCGGAAGCGAACTTCACGGCATAGGACATGATCGGAGTGTCCTGGAAGCCGCTCTGGTCCAGCAGTCGCCTGATTCCCGCCACCCTTCCGTCCATCATATCACTGGGAGCCACCATGTCGGCACCTGCCCTCGCATGGGACAAAGCCATTTTGGCAAGTACGTCGACACTGATGTCGTTCTGTACATATCCCTCCTCAATCAATCCGCAATGTCCATGGTCCGTATAGGCGCAAAGACAGACATCCGTGATCACATAAAGTTCATCCCCGAAGTGCTTCTTCAAAGCGCTCACCGCACCTGCAACGACTGAGTGGTCGCTGTAAGCCGAGCGGGCATCCTCCGACTTGTCATCACCTACTCCGAACAGTAACACCTTGTTGACACCCGCTTTCAAACCCAGCTCGACATCCTTCAGCAGAAGATCGGTGCTGAAACGGTGAATTCCCGGCATGGCAGCGATCGGCTGTCTGACGCCCGTTCCGCCGGTCACGAAGTACGGATAGACGAACATGTCTTTCGAAAGACGGGTCTCAGCGATCGCCTCTCGGATCAGAGGTGTCTTTCTTAGTCTTCGCGGGCGGATATCCATCGGTCAGCAGTTAAGTACGATTACAAAGTTATGCGGCAAAGATCAGCCGTTTTCACCGGCTTCTGCAAGTCGGCAGGACACGCTGAATACGGCTCTGGCCAGGCCTGCCTCATCGAACATGTCCGGCATTCCTGGATGAAGGATTCGATGTTCGCGCAAGGCGGCTGCTGTAGCCTCTCCCATGGCGACGACCGCCTGTCGGGCACTTATCGTATGCTTTTCAAAAAAAGCTTCGACGTTCGAAGGCGAAGTGAACACCATGATCTCAGCAGCAGGAACCGCTTCGTTCTCCCGCTTGATCGTCTCGTAGACCGCCAGATCGATAACCTGGTCCTTTCGGACGAACTGCTGCTGGATGGAGCGCATACTCCCCTTGGCCTGTGGGAAGAGTACACGCCGGCTTCCTGCAAGGTTGGCGAATTGTTTTCCCGCCATGCGTGTATCGGATTGCGAGCCGATGAATTCCGCCCGATGACCGGCAGCCCGCAGCGCTTCAGCAGTAGCCTTGCCGATGCATGCGAACCGCTGACCGGATAGGACAGGCTGCTGCCGGAAGAAATACCGCACCGCATTCTTACTGGAAAAGAATATCCAATCGCAGGCCGGGAGCTCTCTGAACGGAAGGATTTTCGTTTCAATCAACGGAAATCCGTCCACCTTGAAACCGTTACCCTCCAGCACCTTCCGGAAGTGGCCGTCATCAGAAACATTCCGCGTAATGAATACGGAAGCGGGATGTATGCCCCGGATCCTTTCGACCGTATGTTGGGGAAGTGTCACTGGATTGCGGGATTCGAGAAAAACGGAAACAGGAAGTGAATCCCAACGCTCCGAGCGGGAAGCCCGTATCCGATAGGTCTCTTTCTCTTCATCGTATTCGGCGAATACACCGACCGGCATCTGACACCCTCCATGAAAAAGATTCAGGACCGAACGTTCCAAACCTATGGTACGCGCTACCTCGTCGTTGCCAAGGGCCGCCACCTTTTCACGCAGCACCATATCCTTGTCCCGGACCTGCAAGGCGAGGACACCCTGCGCAGGAGCGGGAATGAATTCACGGGGATCAAGTTTTTCCACCTGGAAATCCGACAGGTCGAGCGCAAGACGTTCGACACCTGCAGCGGCGATGAGAATCGCATCATATAATCCGTCGTGCAGTTTACGTACACGCGTCGGCACGTTCCCACGAAGATCCTTCAACTCGACATCCGGACGGAAAGACAACAGCTGGCATTTACGGCGGGCCGAGGATGTGCCGACGATGGCATTCCGCTTGAGCTGGAATTTCAATTTCGGATCGACTGCCGATTGGCGAATGATCAGCAACTCCGACGGATCCTCCCGGTCCGACACTGCGGCGATTACCAACCCGGCAGGTTGTTCGGTGGGGAGATCCTTATGCGAATGTACCGCCAGGTCGGCCGTGCCGTTGAGCAACGCTTCTTCGATCTCCTTCGTAAAAAAACCTTTGCCCTCCAATTTGTCAAGCGAAAGGTCCTGGATACGGTCGCCCTGCGTCTTGATGATGACCAGTTCGCTTTGCAGACCGACGGAGCCCAATAACTGCTGAACATGTCGGGCCTGCCACAGGGCAAGCTCGCTCCCGCGAGTGGCGATGCGTACGGTTTCCATCTTCAGGGGGAAAGGAGCCTTAACGTTTTTCCAGCAGGATCTCCTTGGCCATGACCATGGGGACACTGATGTATTTCTTCTCCATATAGTCGACGACCTTCTCAAGTAGTTCCCGCGAATGATCATCCAGCGACTCAAGGTCGCGTGCGAAGACTTCGTTCAATGCGCGCTCGCGGATTTCGCGGAACTTATCCGGCACCTCGCGGAATCGGATTTCCAGGTTACGCGTCCGGTATAAACGCTCGAAATCAACCAGCTGCTCGTCAATGATATCGTCGGCATAGACCAGTTCGGACTGCCTTTCGGCCAGATTCCGTTCTGCAACCGATTTCAGTTCTTCGATACTGATATGAACTATGTCGTTGGATGCGATGACTTCCGGATCCACATCAGCGGGAACAGCCAGATCGACCACCACTTTGCGGTCGGTTTCACCGGCAAGAAGTGT
>JBJOMA010000296.1:0-7296 GCA_046052625.1 Bacteroidota bacterium | reverse complement strand
AAAGAACTGTCGGTGGTCGCCTTGTAGGTCAGGAAAAGTCCCACCGGTACCAGAACGGCAGATGACAACCACATGCCTTGTAACGGCGTAAGCACGCCTTCGCGCGCGAATTTCTCACCGGTGATGCTGATGATATGATAGGTGATGAAGAAGATGACGGAGATTACGACCGGCATTCCGAGTCCTCCTTTCCGGATGATAGCTCCAAGCGGAGCCCCGATGAAGAAAAGGATCAGACAAGCAAAGGAGAGGGTGAACTTCCTGTTCCATTCGATTTCATGACGTGCAAGACTCCTTTTCTTGATGTCGAGGTCCTGCGCAGCGTCATCAGCGACATTACGCATGCTGCGAGCTGCGTATAGGGCAGAGGTGGCATCGCTTAAACCGGCCGTCCGGCTTCCGGCATACGGTCTTGCAACGGAAGGAGTGGAATCTTTCAGCCAGGGTAACTGGCGGACGATGTCATCTTGCTTTAGACGGATACTTTTACGGATGGAATCGGAAGCTTCGGATAACTGACGGAGATTGAGCATCTGGAAGTTGTCCTTGAACAACTGTTCATTGGTGCGCGTCAGCTTGAAAGAGCTGAGGTCGAAGCGGAACGTTTCCTGGTCGAATTCGGTGCGAAGCAGCGGATGTGAAAGACGTTCGCGTCCTTTGTCCTGGTCCTCGTAACTGACTCCTTTATACAGGGTGATGATCAGGAAACGTTCATCGTCCGACATGACCATTTTACCCTTGTCGGACATGACCATCTTGGTGTTTCCACGGTTGTCCGTATGATCATAGATCATGACATCGTACAAAGTCTGTCCGTCGTCGTCCTTCTTTCCGACTTTGATCGAGTAGCCGTCGATGCCGTTATAAAAGACACCTTCGGTGATGTAGAGTGCAGGTTTCTGCTGACGAACGTCGTACAGGAGCGCATTCATCTTGAGATTGGCGACCGGAAGTACGTAGTTGCTGAAAACGAAAGCGAGCAACGACAGCGCAAACGCAGTGAAAGTCAGCGGGCGCATGATCCGTTGGAGGCTGATACCCGCAGACTTGCAGGCGGTGAGTTCAGAATGCTCGCTGAGGTTACCGAAGGTCATGATCGAGGACAGCAGCAAAGCCAGCGGAAGTGCCAGCGGAACCAGGGTGACGGATACGTACACCATGAGTTTGACGATGACGATCCAGTCGAGACCTTTGCCCACGAGATCATCGATGTATTTCCAGAGGAATTGCATGAGCAGCACGAAAAGCGCGATCATGAATGTCATCAGGAAAGGACCGGCAAAGGAGCGGAGCAGGAGCAGAGTCAGCTTTTTCACTGTATCTTGGAGCCAGACGCTTGGTGCGTGCAAGTTAGTAAAATGGAACTTAGCAAATCCGAAACGGAAGTGTTGGCTGACCGGGAGTTCTTCCGGTTGAAACGCACTATCACCGAAAAACTGGACACGGCCTTCTCCCAACTGCAGGAAAGTTGGAAGCCGCTGGTCCGAACATGGAAAATACCGCTCGAAGGTGTAGATCTTGAGCGTGGAAAAATCTTCCGGGGGGAGAACTACCGGGGTTATCCTTACGTGATCATGGATTTCCCGAAGCGCTTCAGCCGGGAGGAGGTGTTCGCAGTCCGTACGATGTGCTGGTGGGGGCACGAATTCAGCATCACGTTGCACCTACAGGGCGAGGCACTGCGGAACATATTGCCTGATTTGACAGAGCGGCTCCGCACCTTGACGGGTACGGAATGCTATTTCTGCGTTAACCGGACCCCTTGGGAATACGAATTTACGCCCGTGAATTATCGGTTGTTGGATGATTGCACCGACGATGAGGTTTTTAGTCAGGCCGAAATAAACGGCTTCATAAAAATCGCACGTCGTTTGTCCTTGAGCGACCACAATAAATTGGAGCCTTTCGGAAAGGAGACTGCGGAACTGATCGGACGGTTCCTTATGAAATCATCGAATTGAATCCGGTCAGGATCCGATGTGGTGCTTCAATTCATGCACCTGACTGTCCCAGAGGCGTACGACTTCATCACGCTCATCGGCTTCGGCGAAGTCGGTGACGACCAAAGCGATATCGCCGGTCAGTTCGTCCTGTACGATTTCAAACTGGAAATAGGTGTCGTCCGCCGGACCGTCGGTCACCCACTTATAGCGGATGGACTGGTTTTCCTTTCGGGACACGATATGAGCGCGCTGCTCGCTGCCATCCCAGGAAAAGACGTAGTCGCCGTCACGGATGATTACTTTATCGGCAAACCATTCTTCCAACGCGCTGGCGTTACTGAGGTAATTATAAAGGATCTTAGGGGAGGACTTCAACTCGAATTCGAGGGTGAACTTCTGCTTCTTACTGGTCGTTACTTCCGTCATCACTGTGTGTTTCAAAAGGCTTCCGCTGAAGCCCGGTTAGAATCAAAGGGTCGCTAAGGTACGTTTTTACTATGAATAACCCTAGGGAAGCCCTATTTGTTTTGGAGACCTATTGACGTATCTTGGTCGCATGGGACTCATCGAATCAATGCCGGCGACAGGCCGTTGGTTGTTCAAATACCGGGGGCAAATTCCGGTCATACTTTTCATCATGGCTTTTCCGGCCATCAGTGTCATCGACTATTCCGCTATTTCTGCAGATACGATGCGCGCGATCAATTATACTACTTTTGCCTGTACGATACTCGGGTTTCTGATCCGGTGTTATACGGTCGGTACCACGCCGCACGGCACTTCCGGCAGGAATACCCGTGAACAGGTGGCTGAAACCCTTAATACGACCGGTATATACTCGATGGTACGTCATCCGCTGTACTTAGGTAACTATCTGATGTGGCTCGGTATTGTGGCTTACACCAAGAATTTTTCTTTCACGGTCATATTCTCGTTGCTTTACTGGTTGTATTACGAACGCATCATGATGGCGGAAGAAGGCTTTCTTTCCACAAAATTCGGTTCAGCGTTCGCTGACTGGTCGTCCCGTGTTCCGGCATTTTTACCCAAGTTCAGCGGTTTCAAACCCGCTTCACAACCGTTCTCAATTCGCGAGGTGTTGCGCAGGGAATACTCCGGAGTGCTGGCAACAGTGATCGGCTACGTATATGTTCAGCAGGTGATCGGTTATTTCACTTCCGGAAGCGACTACATCATCGGCACTAAGTATAAAATAGCCCTTTTGACCGCCGCAGCGATGGCTTTGGTGCTGAGAAGCCTGAAACGATATACCAAAGTGCTCGGGTAACCCGGCGGTTTTGGAAAAAAGAAAGCGGCTGCCTCGAATGAGACAGCCGCTTTTTTCGTAGCGAGGGAGGGAATCGAACCCTCCACCTCAGGGTTATGAATCCTGCGCTCTAACCACCTGAGCTACCTCGCCGGATCTTTGTTAAAAGGGCTGCAAATATCCGAAATCGATCGGTTATTGCAAACAGAACTGATGAATACGCGAGGAAAGTCCTGAAAAAAGAAAAACCCGGATCGAAATCAACCCGGGTTCGAAGTATTGTAGTTACGGATTACTCGGGAGCGTCCGTCTTCTTCATGGACTGGATAGCGTCGCGCATTTCCTGGCAGGCACGCTTTACTTCCTGAAGACCTTTACGGACTCGGGTGCCGGCAGCGGCATTTCCTTTTTCAGAGAATTTGATGACATCCTCTTCGATGGCTGCCACCAACTGCTTGATTTTTTCGTATTCTTTCATGGTTGGAGAGATTGGAGGTTTGTAAGTTGTTGGAGTGTAGGTATGGAATCAACGTAAAGATTAGAATGCGGCTATCTTATCCGACATATATTCCCCTGCCTTCAATTTTACCTGAGCTTTTCGGAAGGCATCAATCGTATATTCCACATCTTTCAGGCTGTGTACTGCGGTAGGGATCAGTCGCAGGATCATCATGTCTTTGGGAACGACGGGATAAACGACGATGGAACAGAATATGTCGTAGTTCTCGCGGAGATCGTAAATGAGGTTCGTGGCTTCCGGAATGCTGCCTTTCATGTATACGGGCGTTACCGGACTTTCTGTATTTCCAATATCGAACCCGGCATCCTTGAGGCCTTTCTGTAACGCATTGACGATTTTCCAAAGGTCGTTCTTCAGCTGCGGCTGCGAACGCAACAGCTCCAGGCGCTTCAGGGCACCAAGTACAAGCGGGGTAGGCATGGTCTTGGCGAAAATCTGGGAGCGCATATTGTAACGCAGATATTCGACCACGTCCTCTTTGGAGGAAATGAAGCCGCCGATCATAGCCATACTCTTGGCGAAGGTGCCGAAATAAACGTCAATTCCGTCCTGAACGCCTTGCTCCTCGCCGGTACCGGCTCCTGTCTTACCCATGGTGCCGAAACCGTGCGCATCGTCCACGAAAAGACGGAAGTCATATTTCTTCTTGAGTTCGACGATCTCCTTCAGCTTGCCCTGATCACCGCGCATGCCGAACACGCCTTCAGTGATTACCAGAATCGAACCGCCGGTCTCTTCGACGATACGCGTAGCTCGCTCCAGTTGCTTTTCACAGCTGGCGATGTCATTATGAGGGAAGACAAAACGCTTTCCCATGTGAAGACGGACGCCATCGATGATGCAGGCGTGGCTCTCGCTGTCGTAAACAATCACATCGTGCCGATCGACTAATGAGTCGATGGCGGAAACCATACCCTGGTAGCCGAAATTCAACAGAATCGTGTCTTCTTTCTGCATGAAAGCGGAAAGTTCGTTTTCCAGCTGCTCGTGGTGATTGGTATTTCCGGACATCATTCGCGCTCCCATGGGGGAGGCGAAACCGTATTGCGCTGCTGCATCTGCATCAGCTTTGCGAACTTCCGGGTGATTGGCCAGACCGAGGTAGTTGTTCAGACTCCACACCAAACGCTCTTTTCCACGGAATACCATCCGCGGACCGATCTCACCTTCTAGTTTCGGAAACGTGAAATAACCGTGTGCGTCTTTCGAGTGCTGTCCAAGCGGTCCACGGTTTTTCTTGATTTTCTCAAATAAATCCACCTTACTGTTTTTTAATTAATCCGATACGATGTTGAATGATTGTTACTGTATTGTAGAACCTTTCAATGTTCGTATTTGTCGCAAATATAGCGATTTGTTGTCAGCATTGATTTTTTTTGCGTTTTCAAAGAAGCTGATTTTTATCCACCGGTATGTTCGTACTTTTGAACATGCCGACAGGCTAATAATTCTTGATTATATTTCATAAATAAATGATAATTAATATTTTAATAAAATCTAATTAAAGTAAAACAGCAGCACTCAAGTCCTCCCTGAACGACAAATTAGTCTGATGAAAACCACCAAACGTATTATTCTTGTTTTAACGGCAGTTTGCCTTTGCTATGGCATGAACGCTCAGAATCTCCAATTAGCCGCGCAGCTTAGCTATGGAAATTCATCGCTTGCCAATATCGGTGGTTATGTCGATTCACTTGGAAATGAGTATGCTCTGGTAGGAACTTACAACGGATTGGATATCGTGGACGTATCTGTCCCTTCTGCTCCGGTCATACGTTTTTCAGTTCCCGGACCGGCGAATGACTGGCGGGAAGTTAAGACCTACCGTAAATACGCTTACGTTACCACGGAAGGTGGTGGCGGACTGGTCATCGTCGACCTCAGCCGTCTGCCGGCATCAATCAATTACCGATCCTATACGGGAGATGACGCGATTGCCGGACAATTGGGCAGCATCCACGCTTTACACTGCGATACGGCTACCGGTTATCTGTACCTCTATGGTAGCAATATCGGAAGCGGTAATACGCTCTTCCTAAATCTTGCCAGTCCCTGGAATCCGACCTACGCCGGCCAATACGTCTATCCCGGTGGCGGTAACACTTCGTATGTGCATGACGGCTTTGCTGCAAACGACACGCTCTACGAAGGACATATCTACTCCGGATTCTTTGCCGTAGTGGATGTCCGCAACAAATCGAACCCGGTCTTGCTGGCAACGCAAACGACACCGACCGCCTTTACCCATAATACCTGGCTTTCGGATGATCACCGCACCCTCTTCACCACCGACGAGAATTCCGATAGCTACCTGGGGGCCTACGATATATCCGACCTGAGCAACATCCAGGAGATTTCACGCTTCCAGACCGCACCCGGATCCAATGCCATCGTCCACAATACACACATCCTGAACGACTACGCCATCACTTCCTGGTATAAGGAGGGCGTAGTGATCACCGACGTCAGCCGTCCGCATAATCCGATCGAGGTAGGGCATTATGATACCTATCCGCAGGGAAGCGGTAACGGCTTCAACGGCTGTTGGGGCGTCTATCCCTACCTTCCCTCCGGAACTATCGTCGCCTCCGATATCGATAATGGCCTCTTCGTACTCACGCCGAACTATGTTAGGGCTTGTTACCTGGAAGGCATAGTCACGGATTCTGTGACAGGAGTGATATTGCCGGGCGCAAGAGTCGTCCTCGGACTGCCCGTTCCGTTATCCGCGACTGCCGGCAGTAATGGCGCTTACGCTACCGGTACCGTGACTGCCGGAAGCTATTCCGTTACTGTCTCACGCCCGGGTTATATCACCAAGGTGATCAACGGAGTCGCACTTGCCAACGGACAGCTTACTCAGTTGGATGTTCAGCTCGTTTCTGTCCCTACCGTTTCCGTGGAAGGACAGATCATAGACGCTCTCACCGGCCAACCGCTGGCCAACGCCGAGGTCTCACTTACCAATGCGGATTTCGACCTGCAGGTTCAGTCCAACGCAGCCGGCACCTTTGTGTTCAATTCAGTCGTTGATGGAACTTATGATCTAACTGCCGGCAAATGGGGCTATTTCACGGAATGCAGTACGGTGAGCACCACCGCATCACCCTTCAATATAGCGCTTCAACCCGGGTACCAGGACGATTTCTCCTTTGACTTCGGCTGGACGGTCACCGGTACGTCGCTCAATGCGTGGGAACTTGGGGAACCGCTCGGTTCCCTGAACGGTACAGGTCAGCAGATCAATCCGGAGTATGATGCCACCGGCGACTGCGGAGAGCGGTGTTATGTAACGGATAACGGCGCCGGCCCGTTCACCAGTCATGATGTAGACAACGGTTATACGCTGCTTACATCACCTGTTTTCGATCTGTCCATATACAGCAATCCGGTCATTGAATTCGACCGATGGTTCGTGAACAATGGAGGTACGGGCGGTGCAAACGACTCATTGATTTTTTCAATCACAAACAGTTTCTCTACGGTCCGTCTTGGCGCTGTCACCGCCAACTCTCCGGGTCAGTCGTCCTGGTATCACCAGACGTATACGGTCAGCAACTTCATCA
>JBJOMA010000295.1:0-12464 GCA_046052625.1 Bacteroidota bacterium | reverse complement strand
AGTACCGTTTCTGAAGTACCGGAAGCTTCAACAGACGTCTGAACGGCCTGCTGCCCGTAAGCATCCGTCCGGACCAGATAGACATTGGAGGTGTAGTTCACAGAATCCACGTATTCGCCTGCTAGTAAAAAACCTCCGTCGCTAAGTGAAATCGGCCACCAGAAAACATTATTTCCGTTGGGAGAACCGCCGTAAGTAGCGGTCCACGTAATCACGCCACTGGTATCCAACCGGTAAGCGATGGCACGCATGGAAACGCCGACAAGTTTTTTTCCGCACAACAAGTAACCGGAGCTATCGACCGCGGTAAAACCGAACGGATCCTCAGCCTGCTGGATATTAATGGGACGTTGCGTAATCGTCCGTGTCCATAGGGTATCGAATTGGTCGTTGAGCCGAAGCAACCAGATATCGAAGCGATCGATGATGTAACCGGTCTTGACGGCGAGCATGTATCCTCCCTGGGGAAGTCGCTCCAGCGTTTGTGCAATTTCTCCGGTTGATGGGAGGTTGAAGAAATAGTCATTGATATAATTCAACGCCGTATCCAATTCAACCAGATCTGCGCCGAAGGTGGTCTGGAAGCGGGAACCTACCAGCATGTAATGTCCGTTGGGGAGTTCTTTTACCGACTGAGCATAGGAGTTGGCTCCGGAACCCAAGGAGAACGTATGCAAAAGAGTGCCGTTGGCTGAAAATTTACGGATCGTGCCCCTTGCATAGCCGCCGAGATTGATCCATCCGCAGGCAAGGATGGAACCGTCGGAAGTTTCGATGGCGTCATACATGCGGTCGTTCCCGACATTGTTCACGATGCGGGTCCAAAGCGTATCGCAATTAGCGTCGAACCGGAAAATCCACCAGTCGGAATTGGTGCCCGGCTGACTGCTCAACGAGTAGGTGGTGGCGGCCATAATATACCCACCGTCTGCAGTCGGTTTGATCGTCTCCGCGAAATCACTGCTGGGCCCACCCCATGATTTGGTCCACAACAGATTACCCAGCGAATCGGTTTTCATCAAAAGAATTTCGTAGCGTCCCGTCGAGTCGGTACCGCGTCCGGAAATTAAAAAACCGCCGTCTGCCGTTTGCAGTGCACAACGGCCGTCCTGATACAGGCTGTCACCAAGATTCCTCTCGAACGTAGTTTGTCCGAGGGTAATGAAAGGAGCCAGAAATGCAAGCAGAAGTAATTTCTTCATATTTCAGTTAATGAAAACGAATCTTTTCTTTTCGAATAAGTACGAAGAATAATCCCGTTCGGTTTACAAGTGTCAGTCCAATTTAAGGACTGCCAGAAAGGCCTGTTGAGGGATCTCCACGTTACCGACCTGACGCATCCGTTTCTTTCCCTCCTTCTGCTTTTCAAGTAGCTTACGTTTACGGGAGATATCTCCTCCGTAACACTTGGCGGTCACATCCTTCCGAAGCGCCTTTACCGTTTCGCGGGCGATGATCTTTGCACCGATGGATGCCTGGATGATGATCTCGAACTGTTGACGCGTGATGAGCTCTTTCAGCTTTTCGCACATCTTTTTTCCGAACTCGTAAGAATGACTGCGGTGCACCAAAGCGGAAAGCGCGTCGACCGGCTCGGCGTTCAATCGGATGTCCAACTTCACCAGATCCGACTGCTGGTATCCGATCGGATGATAATCGAACGATGCATAACCCTTCGAAATGGATTTCAGTTTATCGTAGAAGTCGAAAACGATTTCCGCCAGCGGCATATCGAACTGCAATTCGACACGATCGGTAGTGAGGTAGTGCTGATTGACGATATTGCCGCGCTTGCCGATGCAGAGCGTCATGATCGGACCGATGAACTCGGCCTTGGTGATGATCTGTGCACGGATGTATGGCTCTTCGATCCGGTCGAGATGATTCGCATCGGGCATCTCGCTCGGATTATGGATCTCCATCACCTGACCGTCGGTCAGATAAGCGGTATAGGATACGTTGGGCACCGTGGTGATCACGGTCATATTGAATTCGCGCTCCAGGCGTTCCTGGATGATCTCCATATGGAGCATGCCGAGGAATCCGCAGCGGAATCCGAAGCCGAGCGCGGCAGAGGCTTCCGGCTGGAAGACGAGCGATGCGTCGTTCAACTGCAACTTCTCCATCGAGTTGCGCAACTCTTCGTACTCGTCGGTATCGACCGGATAAATGCCGGCGAAGACCATAGGTTTGACATCTTCGAATCCCTTGATGGCTTCCACACACGGACGATCCCGGTTGGTGATGGTATCCCCTACCTTCACCTCTGAAGCCTGCTTGATGCCGGAGATGATATATCCGACATCACCCGTCTTGATCACCTCGCGAGGCTGCTTGTCCAGTTTGAGAATGCCGATTTCATCAGCGGTGTATTCATGACCGGTATTCACGAATTTGACCTTGTCGTTCTTGCGGATCTCACCGTCGACGACACGGAAATAGGCGATGATTCCGCGGAAGGAATTGAAGACCGAATCGAAGATGAGTGCTTTAAGAGGCGCTTCAGGTTCACCTTTGGGAGCGGGAATCCGTTCAACAATAGCATTCAGGATCTCCTCTATACCCAGACCGGTCTTGGCACTGGCCGGGATGATGGAATCACGGTCGCACATCACCAAGTCGGTGATCTGGTCCTTTACCACCTCCGGATTCGCGCTTGGCAGATCGATCTTATTCATGACCGGAACAATCGTAAGGTTGTTCTCGAGTGCAAGGTAGAGGTTGGAGATTGTCTGTGCCTGAATGCCTTGGGCGGCATCGACGATCAGCAGCGCGCCTTCGCAGGCGGCGATGGCCCGGGACACCTCATAGGAGAAGTCCACGTGACCGGGCGTATCGATCAGATTGAGGATGTATTTCTCCCCTTTGTACGTGTACTCCATCTGGATCGCGTGGCTCTTGATGGTGATGCCACGCTCACGCTCCAGGTCCATATCATCCAGCACCTGCGCCTGCAAGTCCTTCTTGGAGATGGTCTTGGTATACTCCAACAAACGATCGGCCAGGGTGGATTTACCATGGTCGATGTGGGCAATGATGCAGAAATTACGGATGTTCTTCACGGGGGTTCTACTTTCGAAGACTTATTTTCTTGTTAATCAAGCAGTTAACAAGAAACGGCCCTTTCGAAGGACTGCGAAGGTACGGAATTTCAAGGTTTTATGAAAATACAGCTTGCCAGGGCAAGATCCAAGCGCCAAGTGCCATGGAAATGGGATCCTGGAACTTGGATCCTGGAACTTTACCTGAACATGCAAAACCATCACTACCTGCTGCGGTAATACTGCGCATTGGCACTGTCACCGATCATACGGTAACATTCCTCGAGACAGACGTTGATTTCAGGAACCAGCTGCTCGTATTCCGCGGTGATGTGATCGAGCGCTTCCTTGTATTTGGCGATAGCCTCCGGGAACCTGCGCTGACTGTGATAGAGTCCGGCCATGTTCTTGTATATCGTAGCCGGCCGGCGGTCAACCTGCAAGGCATACCCGAGGTTCTTCATGGCTTCGTCAAACAGCTGCTGTTTACGCAACGGATCCTGTTCCATATCCATGCGCTGCGCATATAGTATGGCCAGATTGCTATACATGCCCCACTGCGCCACTTTCCGGCTGGCCGCTTCCTTATAATCGGCTTCAGCCGCCTGCATATTACCCAGACGGAAGTTCAACAACCCGCGCTGCGCGTAAGCATCCCCGTAGTCGGGATGAATGGCAAGCGCCTTGTTCATGTATACCATTGCTGTATCATAATACTGCCGCTTCTTTGCCGGATCCTGCTCTTTAACCCCTTTCACTTTCATCAGCTCCATCCCGTACCAATAATTCAGACGGGCGCTTTTCGGAGCCTTCCTTACATCCGCTTCATATATGGAAAAATAGTCCTTCCAGTCCGTATTCCGCGCATGTGAATAGCGTGCCCCTGCAAGGGCTGCGACCGTGACCAATCCCGTCAACAGCAGGTTGGATTTCAATGCGGAGGAGAAACCGCTTTCCGGCATTAAAGGTTTCTTACTTGTCAGGATACTCAATCCTGAAATAAGCGCAATGCACGCTCCGAGCGAAGGAAGATAGGCCAGTCGTTCACCGAAATTGGTACCGATGGTCAACAACAGGTTTGAATAAAGCGAGATGGTGATGAGGAACACTGCGATTCCGAACACCCACCATTCTTTTTTACGCAACCTGTAAACGACAGTGGCGGCAAGCGACAGGTAAGTACCCAGGGACAGGAGCGCCAGCGGATCGTTCCAGCGGACGAGCGGAATCTGGTCATAGGAATAGTCAATGGAAAGAGGATGCGGCCAGATTTGCATCCATAGATATTTCCCTAGTAGCACGAATGCAGAGGCGGACTTCTCCATGAAGTCTTTTGCACCGACCAACGAATTGTCTATCAGTAACAGGTGATAGGGTTCTCCCTTCTGAGCACCAAGTACGGTACCGCGGATAAGCAGATATATGACCGCCGGAACAAGCGTTGCAGTGAGGACGGAACCGTACGGGCGTTTTTCGGCAGAAGGAAGGTAATAGGTGATCAACGGAAAAACGGCCAAGAAAGTGATGGCGCTTTCTTTAGATAGCAGTGCCAGAAAATAATACCCTGCAGCTAAAAGCAGATTCCTTTTACCACCGGTCCTTTGATGACTCATGAGCGAAATACCTGCTAAAAGCAGAAACAGCAGGGACAGGATTTCGTCCAGGCTTTTGATGTTGGCGACCACTTCGGTATGAAGCGGATGCACCGTATATAACAAGGCAACCAGGAACGGGAACAATCCGTTCTTTGAATCGGTGAGGCGTGCCATGAAATAGAAAAGCAGTACGGCCGTCAACGCATACAGCAGAAAATTGACCAAGTGTCCTGGGAACGGATCTCCGGGCGACAAATCCCAAAGCACAGCGAAAACAGTGAGTGACAGCGGTCGATACAGGTTACCGCTGGCCGACCAGTATCCGGCCCGATATTCCGTACGGAGGATTTCCGGTATAGCGCTGGCGCCTTTTTGCACGATGAAATTGTTCTGGATCGCACTGTTGTCGTCTAAAACAAAACCGTTCTTCAAGGTGTTCGAATAGACTAATAAAGCGACACAGGCCAGGAAAAGCGGCAACCAAGGAGAAAGGACGGACTTCTCGAGCACAGCGGTCCCGGAGGAGGACACCTTTGATTTTTTCTGCTGTTTACCGGATTTGTTCATGTGGCTAACGGGCGTTTATCCACGAAAAATAAACCAATCAAGGCACAATGCGATTATCCAACCAGCCTACGTAATCAATAGCTACGCGTTGATAATTCGCACCAATTTATCCGGCTCATTAATCTGGAGGCAATAATCTGTTTTTTACGACATTTGCAGACCCCTATGAAAGTCACCGAACACCTGAAGCGATCCAACGGCAAGACGTTATTCTCCGTCGAAATCCTTCCGCCCCTGAAAGGGAAAGGCATACACAGTATCTATGAAATCCTTGACCCGATCATGGAATTCAAACCGGCGTTCGTGGATGTCACTTATCATCGGGAAGAATATATCTACAAGAAGCACCCGAACGGTCTGCTCGAGAAGATATCGATGCGGAAACGTCCCGGTACGGTAGGCATTTGTGCAGCGATCATCAACCACTATCAGGTAGATACCGTTCCGCACATCATCTGCGGCGGCTTCTCGAAAGAGGAGACAGAAAACGCACTGATCGACCTTAACTTCCTGGGCATCGACAACGTATTGCTGCTGCGCGGTGACGCCATCAAATCGGAGCCTGTCTTCGAGCCGCACCCGAATGGTCACCGCTATGCCCTGGACCTCGTACAACAGGTGGTAAGCATGAATCAGGGCAAATACCTGGACGAAGAATTGCAGGATGTCAGTCCCTCCGGATTCTGCATCGGTGTAGCCGGTTATCCTGAAAAACACTTCGAAGCGCCGAACCTGAGCAAGGACATGGCCTATCTGAAAGCGAAAATCGATGCGGGTGCGGAATACGTTGTGACTCAGATGTTCTTCGATAACGCAAAGTATTTCGATTTCGTGGAGCGTTGCCGTGCGAACGGCATAAATGTACCGATCATTCCGGGACTCAAGCCGCTTACCAACTCGAAACAACTTACCGCTTTACCCAAGATCTTCCACGTCGACCTTCCGGAGGCACTCATTGAATCCGTCGAAGGCTGTAAGTCAGAAAAAGACGTCAAAGCCGTCGGTATCGACTGGTGCATCCAGCAGTCGAAGGAACTGATGAAAGCAGGAGCACCTTGTCTGCACTACTATACGATGGGGAACGCTGAAATCACCTGCCGCATCGCCGAGAAGGTGTTTTGACAACTAACCCTGCCGTTCTTCACGGACATAAAGTAATAACTCGGTCAGCTCTGCAGGCTCAATGACTTTCTGCTTGTAGGCAAAGCCGATCCGCTCCAACAAACGGATGGAAGGACTGTTGGCAGGTGTGACTATTGCACAAATGACATTGATGCCGCTATTTTCCCGCACATGTCGAAGCACGGCGGATACTGCTTCCGCGGCCAATCCTTTTCGCTCAAATTCAGGAAGCAATGCGTATCCGACATCCGGAAATTCGAGATAATCCCTTTTGATCACGCCGCACAAACCGACCGGCAAACAGCCGTCTTGCAGCTCCATCAGCCAGAATCCCATGCCGGCAGAACGGTAACCCGGGAAAATGACACGTTCAAGATAGTCCGCCGCCTGCTCAACCGTCTTTACCTGCCGGTCACCGATATGCTTCAGCCAGCCTTCGGTATTCAATAAACGGATCACGAAAGGAGCATCCTGCAGCGAGAACTCACGAAGCACCAACCGGTCGGTCGACAGGATGACACTCATCTCGCTGGCATCAAGCGAGCGACATACTTGCCGATGATGTCGAATTCCAAATTAACCTTGTCGCCTGTTTTCAACGAATTGAAATTCGTATGTTCATAGGTGTACGGAATGATGGTCACAGAAAAAGCATCCTTGCCTGAATCCACGACTGTAAGACTGACTCCGTTCACGCAGACAGAGCCTTTAGGAACTGTCACCTGACCTTCCTGCGCTGTATATCGGAAAAAGAAGTTCCAGCTGCCGTCCATCAATTCGATGCGCTCTACCCGTGCCGTCGTATCGACATGCCCCTGTACAATGTGTCCGTCCAACCGGTCGCCCAGACGCATACAACGCTCGAGGTTGACAGGCATTCCCTCTTCTAAACTCGCGAGATTCGTTTTCTTCAAGGTCTCGTCGACCGCAACGACTTCATAGGTGTCTCCATCGACCGCAACCACTGTCAGGCAGACACCGTTATGAGCGACACTTTGATCGATCTTCAGTTCTCCGGAAACAGAAGACTTCAAGGTGATGCGGAGATTACCCCCTTCTCGTTGCAGCCGGCTGACTTTTCCGACCGTCTCTATGATGCCCGTGAACATTTTTTGAGTTTTATTTACGATTATCTGGGAGCGGTCACCAGATGTACGGTTCCATGGATCTTCTCCACCTCGACTCCGTCTAACCGGAAGAACCGGACCTCGCACGTGTAATAATATACGCCGTCGGAACACAGTCTTCCCGATGCCTCATCCTTGCCGTCCCAATTCACATCCCGGTCGTTCGTGTGAAACACCTGCTTACCCCATCGGTTATAGATATGGAGGTCGACATCTTTCACATTCCGGTACGGCGGACAATTCAATTGCTGCATGGCAAGTTCCGTCGTAGAATCACACGGATGGAAGATGTCGTTCACGCCGTCGCCATCAGGAGTGAATACGGAGGGAAGCACATACTGACGGCAGGTATCTACACAAACCGTCTCAGGGGAGGTGGTTTCATTCCCATCCGCATCGACGGCAGTCACCCGGTAACAACCGGTCAACGAGATCAAATTGTCATGGACATAAAAAGTATCAGAAGGAGAAAGCAATGAGTCGATCCGTTCGTAACCGGCATTCGGAGAAGCGGTGTAATAGACGTAATACTTGACCACATCATCCGCACAAAAACTGTTCGGATCGGTCCATGTCAGCAGATTCAACCTGTCCAGGCACGAAGTGTTCACGGAGAGGTCCGGCGAACAGGGAGGGACATCATCGACAGGAACAGCACAGAGACGCTGTGACCGGTTCACGATCGGATCGACAAAACCGGGAAACGAATAGTCACCCACGCTACGGACGAAATAGCAATACGTCTCACCGTTCACCAATCCCGTGTCATTGTATTGTCTCAGCGTGGTGGTAGCGACAGAGTCGTAAAGACCGCTGCCCGTATTCAGGCGGAAGATGTCATACCTGTAATTGCTCCATGGTACACTCTCTTGCCACGACAAGCGGATCATATTATCGGTCGGAGCCAGCGTCAGGAAAACGGTCGAAGCCGCCGTAGAAGCGCCTTTCAACGTAAGTACGCCTCCCGATGTGTACCAAAGTTCGACACGATAAGAAGAGGGACGCGTGCGCGTATCGGTGATAGTATCGATGACCGTGGTATCGTTCAAGTCGCTTTTCACGGCGAAAACTGAAAGCGCGGAAGCATTGAAATCGGGCGAGCGGTAGATGCGGTATTCATACGGCCCCGGGAACTGCACCGTATCCAATTCATTTGGCTTACTCCAGGCAACGTAAACGGAACCATTGACCGGATCTGTCTCCCTTACATCCGCATTCGTGATGACCGGAAGGTCTCTTTTGAGGGATGCGCATGCCTGAGGAGATGCGCAACTCTCCGAGCCGTCGGGGAAAACAGCCGTTACCAAGTAACAATACTGTGCGCCGATCACCAGCCCTGCTCCGCCGTTGTTGTCTACGTAAGCAGTAGCACCCCAGCCAAGCGTCGTATCAAGCAAGTCATAGCCTGCGTAGGACGGAACACCGTTATCGCACGGACAAGGAATCGTACCGGCGTATGGTCCGATCCGACGGTATATGCGGTATCCGATGGCATCAGTGCAGGAAACCGGTGTCCAATCCAGCCGGATAGTGTTGCCGATAGCAACTGCAGTCAACTGCGATGGAGGAGGTGCGATGACGCGGATGAACACGCCCTCCAGACTCACCAGGCTGATTGAATCGAAGGGGACGATGTCTTGTGCACGGAACTGTGCATAATACGGCTGGTTGCGGACCAATGAACATCCGGTGGCCCACGTGAAACGGGAAATTACCGTGTCATTATTGGTCTGAAGTGGCAAGAAGACAGCCGAATCCTGAACTTCGAACGGTCCACCGGTGGCGGAGAGGATGACACGGTCACCGTCCGGATCGATGGCGACCACATCGAACGTCAAGGTGTCGCCTGCAAGGACACAGGTGTCGTTCACGGCCGTGATTTCCGGCGGTCTATTGGAACATTCGCCGATGAGGATCTGCATGTCACGGGTGACATAACCGAGATTGACTCCACGACGCCAGGAGACGATCTTGAAAGCGACGTTGTATTCACCGGGAGCGACCGGAGCATCCCAGACCAGATCGCCGGTGATCGGATCCAAAGAGAAGGAAGCAGAAGATACAGGAATGGTATAACCGGGTATCGGCAGACCGGAGGCACCTCGACAATCGGTCAGTTCGTAAGAGAGGCTGTCTCCATCCGGATCGAATGCATTTGCATTGTGGATGAAGACCCTGCCGACGCATCCGCGATCGATCGGAGGATAGGTGAGAACGGGAGAATTATTGGGGAACCTGTAGGGGTCGATGATCAACGTCGACTCGATGTAAAACGGCACATCGATCGAGTTCGGAATATTGATGACGCCCTCATTACGGTTAGGATCCTCGAAACGGATAACGAAGGTGCCATTGCCCGGATAAGTATGATAACCGATATAGACGTTTTTACTGATATCGTTTCCGAGATTGATCTTGGAGGATCGGAAAAACGGTGCTGCCGGTGAATTGTCGCCGAAATACACGGAGTCCAGCGAAGGGCGATCGGCTTGGATACTGCTGGTCCTCGTATAGGTCAGGATGGTGATCTTATACGTCAGCGCGGGGAATGGCCCTACGTATTCGAACGTGATCTCACCTGCCCGGTTGTGCGTGGCACTGGCCGCGACTGCGGAGAGCAGGAAGATCAGTACCAGAGCCAGACGACGCATGAATCAGTAGTTGATGACTTGTTGTTCGATCTGTTCAGGCAGTTGCCGGCATTCAAACTGCTGGTTACGCAGACGGGGCTCGTACCCAGCTTCCCGGATGGCCTGTTGGATCCCGTCGGTCGTAAATCGATGCGGCGCACCCGCTGCAGAAACGACATTCTCCTCGATCATGACAGAGCCGAAATCATTTGCTCCGCCGTGAAGACAAATCTGAGCGATATCCTTGCCCACTGTCAGCCAGCTTGCCTGGATGTTCGGAATGTTCGGCAGCATCATACGACTGACCGCCAACATCCGGATATACTCTTCTCCGCTTACGGTATTGCGTACTCCCTTGATCCGGGACAAGAGCGTCCCCTCATCCTGAAACGGCCAGGGGATAAAGGAAATGAACCCCTTCGCGTCTGCCGGCTTTTCCGATTGCACTTCGCGCAGCCAGACAATATGCTGAAAACGTTCTTCCAGGGTTTCGACATGGCCGAACATCATAGTTGCAGAGGTGGTAAGCCTAAGTTGATGTGCGGCACGCATCACGTCAAGCCATTCGCCACCCGAACATTTGCCTTTGGAAATGAGCCGGCGTACGCGGTCGCTCAGTATCTCGGCACCGGCACCCGGCAAGGAATCGAGACCGGCCTCCATCAACGAACGCAGCACTTCGGTGTGCGTCATCCCCTCCAACTTGGCGATGTGTGCGATTTCCGGAGGACCGAGTGAATGAAGCTTCAGGCTTGGGTAAAGGCGCTTGAGTTCCCGGAACAGTTCCGTGTAATAGGAAAGACCCAGGTCGGGATGGTGCCCGCCTTGCAGCAACAGTTGCTCTCCTCCGTAACGGAAGGTCTCCTCGATCTTGACCTTATACTGCTCGATGGTGGTGATATAGGATTCGGCATGACCCGGTATCCGGTAGAAGTTGCAGAACTTGCAGTTCGCGATGCAGACGTTGGTCGTATTGACGTTTCTGTCGATGATCCAGGTTACCGCACGTTCCGGATGAAGTTTCAATCGGATGCGGTGAGCCACATCCATCAGTTCAGCGGTTGGAGCGTGTTCAAAGAGGAATTGACCTTCCTCCGCTGTCAGGAAACCGAAATCAAGGGCTTTTTTGAATAGGAGGTCTGAACGCATGGTGAAAGTCTGTCCGATTACTACCAACAACGGGGAATTGATAGGGATTGTTTGGTGCGTCGGGGCGGAAAAATGAGTAATTTTCCGCCTCTCAAATTTACGAACTTTATGCAGACTTCCATCCGACTTTCACCTACTTACCGGGCCACTGATTCTCTCCTTCTATTGACGGATGAAAAAAGCGGAATCCCGACCGGATTACTCTCCAAAGAAGAGGCCGCCTTCGTTCAAAGCGAGCTGAAAGCCGACCGCAATAATGTCATTATCAATCAATACCGGCGTGTCATCGCGGTACATCGGATCGACAAAAAGAAATCGGGCGCCGCTTTGTTGGAAGTTTGCCGTAAAGCGGGCGACAGTCTGCTCTCGGTCTTCAACCGGCACAAGAAAGAGTCGGTCGTTCTTGTGGATGTTTCCGGCCACGGACCCGCGGTTCTGGCACTTGCAGAAGGTATGGCGCTGGGCAACTATCAGTTCCTGAAATACCGTACCAAAGGCAAAGAAGGGAATACGCTGAAAGAGATCCGTATCCAAAGCACAGAGGTCAGCAAGAAAGAAGTGGACCAGCTGAACATACTGGTGGAAGCGGTTTATAAGACCCGGACCCTGGTCAACGAACCCCATTCCTACCTGAATGCGACGGTTTTCGCCAATGAACTGGCTAAAATGGGAAGGCAAGCGGGCGTTCGTGTCGAAGTACTCCGTAAATCACGTATCAAAGCCCTTAAGATGGGCGGACTGCTGGCAGTGAACCTGGGCAGTGTCCAGCCTCCGACGTTCACCGTCATGGAGTATAAACCGCGTAACGCGAAAAACAAGAAACCCTATGTACTGGTTGGCAAAGGCGTAGTCTATGACACCGGCGGCCTCAGTCTCAAGCCAACGGCCAACTCCATGGACTACATGAAGTGTGACATGGCCGGAGGAGCGGCGGTGGCCGGAGCCATTTGCGCTGTCGCGAAGGCCAAGTTACCTGTACACGTCGTAGCCCTGATTCCTGCCACCGACAACCGTCCCGGCGGTGACGCCTATACCCCGGGCGACGTCGTGCAAATGATGAGCGGCCACACCGTAGAAGTACTGAACACGGATGCAGAAGGACGCATGCTTTTGGCAGATGCGCTTCACTATGCGAAACGCTACAAGCCCCAATTGGTACTTGACTTTGCCACGCTTACCGGAGCTGCAGCCGCAGCCATCGGACCATATGGCACCGTCTGCATGGGCACGGCC
>JBJOMA010000294.1:0-33226 GCA_046052625.1 Bacteroidota bacterium | reverse complement strand
AATCGCTATCATCTACTTAGGTACGCGCAATTTGCTGCGTGATGTTCCGGTCAACCGCGTAAGGGAATTCGAAGGCGAATACCTGGCGCTGTTGGACGCGCAGCACAAATCCACGTTGGATACGTTACGCAAAGGTGTTATCGACGACAGCGTGACCTCGGTGCTGGAGAAAGTGGCGAAGGAGCTGAGTGGGAAATATAAAGCGTAATGTGGAATGCAGAATGTAGAATGCAGAGTGCAGAATGCAGAATGTTAACTAATTAATTCTTCATTCTTCATTCTGAATTCTTAATTAAAAATCCGGCATTTAAGGGGTTCTGAATCCCGGATGATAGATAGAAGTTAGGGTCTTCAAAAACAGAAGACCAGTGAAGCAGGAAAAGAACCCGGTGCTGGAGAAGTCGTTCAGTTTTGCATTGCAAGTGCTGGACGTAGTGAGGGAGTTGAATGAAACAAGGCAGTTTGTTCTTGCCGGCCAGGTTTGCAGAAGCGGCACGAGTATCGGTGCCAACATCAGGGAGGCACAGCGGGCACAGAGCAAAGCCGATTTCATTCATAAAATGAATATCGCGTTGAAGGAAGCGGAGGAGACGGACTACTGGTTTATGCTGATTGACCGGAAAGTCCAGAAAATTCCGCAGGGAATGATAGAGGGGTTGGATGAATTGATACGATTACTGGTGTCGATCATCAACAGTGCAAAGCGAAACAATAATCAATCAGCAGGTAATTTAATGCAGAATGCAAAGTGAAGAATGCAGAATACTTCGCATTCCATTCTACATTCTGAAATCTGCATTCTTAATTAAAACGCCATGGCAAATCTAAAAGAAGTCCGTAACCGCATCTCCTCGGTCATCTCCACGCAACAGATTACCAAGGCGATGAAGATGGTGAGTGCAGCGAAGCTGCGCCGTGCGCAGGATGCGATCATGATGATGCGTCCGTATGCCGGCAAGCTCCGTGAGATCATGGAGAACATCTCCGGTACGTTGGACAGCAGCACCGGCGGCGACTTCGCCAAGGTTCGTCCTGTGCAGAAGGTCCTGTTGGTCGCCATCAACTCCAACCGTGGCTTGTGCGGCGCATTCAATGCCAACGTCATCCGTACGGTCAACCGTCTGCTGCGCGAGGATTACGCATCGCAGGCTGCCAACGGAAATGTCAAGGTGTTGTGCATCGGCAAGAAGGCTTCCGACTTCTTCTCCCGTGCAAAGGGCAATGTGTTTGCAGGTCAGCATAACGACGTGTATGCCCTGCTCACGTTCGACAATGCCGCCGCCATTGCCGAGAAAATCATGGCCGAATTCAAGGGTGGAGCGTATGATAAAGTCGTGTTGGTGTACAACCAGTTCAAGAATGCTGCGGTACAGAACGTGATGGTGGAGCAGATGCTTCCGATCGTTCCGCCGGCCGCTGCTGCAGGTGATAAGAAGACTGCGAACGATTACGTATTCGAGCCGGCCAAAGAAGAGCTCGTGTTGGAGCTCATCCCGAAATCCATCAAGGTCCAGTTATACAAGGCGCTGCTCGATTCAAATGCTTCCGAGCACGGTGCTCGGATGACGGCGATGAACAAGGCAACGGACAATGCCGGTGTACTGCTGCGCGATCTTCGCTTGTCGTACAACAAGGCTCGTCAGGCGGCCATCACCGGAGAGATCCTGGAGATCGTTGCCGGTGCGGAGGCATTGAACGGATAATTGATACCGTATATTTTTTTTAGAAGGAGGCTCTAAAGGCCTCCTTTTTTGCTATTCAGGATTTTTAATCCTGAATAGTGATTTTACCGCTATGAGGGATTTTAAATACCGCATAGCGGCACCCCATTCAGCCCTTATAAAAGCCAGGACTTCCCACTGTAATCACAGGTGGAGTGATACATTCCACGTCTATCACCGATGGTAAGCCGTGATAATTCCTGGCTGAGCTGAACAGATAATCCTCCTCCCGGTGAACAAATTTCGCCTTCACGGGATTTTGATGGATGTAATGAATCTTTTGCCAGATGTAACCCCTCCTAAATCTCGGACTGCTAAAAAATAAAACCCTTAAGTTTAATGAACCAGTATAAACAATGAGATTTAGGAAGGGGTTACATTCTACCTGCACCTAAAGAAATCAATTGATATTAGAATGTCAGAATTGCATTCTTGCAGCACTACACATGACAGTGCCTACACGAAAGTTGCAGATCAGCGTCTCTATGATGCTGTGTGCTTCGTAAGAAGTTTAGTGTCGACAGGCATTCAAAGGAGGCTCGCAAGGGCTCCTTTGTAATTTCCACAAATACTACGTTCGTTTTTCTTTTGGCCAAAGGTTTTTCCATTGTTTTGGAAAAAAGATCCTACAGTGCGTACATTAATTTTATCAGCGAACTGTACGGTGTCGCTTCATACGGAAGCGGTTTACATTCCATGGCTTGATACATTATTTTTCAAAACATTTGCCGGCAGACGTAATGCGTAACGGAATTACATTGTATCCCAAAGTTGTCAGGTCGCCATAGCATAAAGACAACGATACGGGATACACACGTTTCAAATACCGATCAGGTTAAAGTGACGTGCCCGTTGTATAAAGCGCCGGCAAAAATGGAACAAAAATGAATGTTTTAAAATTTCCTTATTAGTTTTATTGAGTAAGAAGTGGAAGCCTTAACGGAATTGACTAAGAGATGAACTTCAGAAATTTCAAAAGAAGTCGCGGAAAAATCAATTCACGAAATGTGCTGTATCTTTCACACTAAAATACACCAGTCTTTATGCGGCGGTCCGAAGCAGCCGGCAAGGGAAAAGAGGAAGAATTGCAAATCCCCCACAGCAGTCAATAACAGCCCTGAAAGAATATTGCATTAGCGACTCGTTGAAATTTTGACTTTCCACTATGCGGTATTTTCTTCCGCCTGACGGAGTTGCCTGTCTAGTGGTATGTTCCCATTTTCCACTGATTATGCCACTAAAATCGGCTAAAAACATACAAACAATTGCCTTTTAAGTCTGTTCAGTTTATATTAAGTCTTGTAAAAAGTACGGCCAGGCCAGTAGCCATGTCCGATTTTTCGAGATTCCCAATCCGTATGAAAGTTAACCCCGGTACGGATCTCCGGAATACTCGAAAAGCATGTTACTATGTCTTTAGCATGACCGGGTTTCGACAGATGATTTACGAACCTAAATTGATAGTTGAATGAATAAAAAACAAAGTGCCATCCTTGTCATCTCCGTTTGGAGAATATTTCCCGTGTTAATTGCAATGGCGCTTTTTTGTGAGGACGCTTATAGCCAATGTACCGGGCCTAATGCGGTGCAAGATCCGCAACAGTTCACCTGGACCTATCATCCCGTCACGGCGAACAATCCCGTAGCCTACTACAGTGGCGTACTGGAAGTCGGTCAGGCTACGTTCACACTGAACAACGGTCAGACACTCACCACGAGAGCATATCGTCAGCAGGGTGGGAGTTACAGCATTCCGGGACCGACCATCAAAGTGGTACCCGGCAACAAGTATGTGCTTCAACTGCAAAACACACTGCCTTTCGCCGCACTGAATACAAGCCTGAACGTTTACAAAGACCCCAATGCCACAAACATTCACACACACGGATTGCACATTTCAGGTGAAACACCGGGTGACAATACCATGCGTGCTTTTGAAGGAGGTCGCGGCGGGGATTTCGTTTGGGACATCCCTGCCAATCATATGGGAGGCACATTCTGGTACCACGCCCATCACCACGGGTCCAGTTTTCTACAGATATCTGGAGGACTTTTCGGGATGCTGATAGTCGATGATGCCAATGACGGTATTCCGGCGAATGTGGCTGCCATGCCCGAAAAGCAATTGGTGGTAGGGTATCTGGATAAAGCAGCAGCGGGGACCGGCGGTGATGTACTGCTGAGCGGATCATTGAATCCTACCTGGACAGTGAACGGTATTGTGAACGGAAACATCTGCATGCCCGCCAACACCTGGCAGCATTGGCGCATCCTGGCAGCCAATCGCAGCGACGGCTCTGTCACGCTTTCTTGGGGTGCCGGTTGCCAGGTAATGCTTCTGGCTCGCGATGGGGTCTGGCGTACGGTCGCACCCAAGGCCCTTACATCCAACAGCATCGTTATTACAGGAGCTTCCCGCGTGGATGTGGCCATACGTATAACCGGTAATTCAACCTTCAGTGTTGACGGGGGCGTAGCGGCCGGTATCATAGCGTCGGGCACACCGAATACGGGACCCAATCCTTTTGCGTCCGACGGCGTCTCTACATGGTCGGCAATACGTCCGAATTATCTAAGAGACCTCCGAGGAGTTGGCCCGGTACATCTTGAATCGGTTTCCATGGGCGCACGCACAATCAATGGGAACAAATTCAACCCGAGTACGCCTAATTTCACGTTGCAGGCGAACCAGATCCAGGAATGGAACTTATCCGGAAACTCGAACCATCCTTTCCATCTGCATACATTTCATCTGCAGGTACAGACTTCTTCCGGCAGTTATGAGGCCGGTGAATATTATGATGTGTTGACAGCAACAGGCACCGCTCGTTTCGATCTCAATGTCGCCACATCAACTCCTTATTCAGGCATGGGCATGATGCATTGCCATCTTCTTGACCACGAAGACCAAGGCGCCATGGGTTGGATGAATGTAATCGGGGGTCAGGGTCCTCCTTCGTTCCCGGCTGATGGCGACCTGGCGACTCCTTATTCCGATTACTATGTACTCGCTGGCGGCGCCACCCTTCCGGCTCCGACAAGTCTTACGGCCACAGCTGCTTCGAGCACTTCGATCAGCCTTTCGTGGACTGACAACTCATCCAATGAAACCGGATTCAATATTGAGCGGTCCGCCGATGGAATGCACTTCAGCCCTCTGGCTTCTGTGGGCCTAAATGCGGTAACCTACTTGGACAACGGCCTCAGCGCTTCTACGACGTATTACTACCGTGTCATCGCGTTCAATACAGGTGGAAATTCGACACCGTCTAACGTAGCTTCTGCCATCACACAGTCAGGAGGAACAGGAGGTAATGTAATGTATGTTAACAGTCTGACTGTTACACGTGCCGCTGCCGGAGCAGGAAAGTATAAGGGCGTTGCAACGGTGAGGATAGTAAACGGTGTCGGTGCGGCTGTTTCAGGTGCAATTGTTACCGGACTGTTCACGGGCCCCACTACAGGGACAGTTTCAGGAACAACAGATGCGAACGGCCAAGTGATCCTGAATTCAGCTTCTATAAAGAATCCGGCTGTCCAGTGGTGTTATGAAGTGACGAATGTGACAAATGCCGGTTATACCTACAGCGCCTCATCAAATTTGGTCACCAAGGCGTGTGAGAACGGACCTGTGTTAAGGCCTTTGGACGCAACCAATCCGGAATCACAAATCGTTTTTTATGATGTCTCACTTTCCCCGAACCCTTTCAGGAATACCCTCACGGTATCATATATCTTGAAAGAACAATCGGCGGTCGAAGTGGAAGTCTACTCTCTGGAAGGAAAGAGGATGAATATCTCGACAAGTAGCAGCACATCTTGTGAACGATCGGGATCGCCGACAAACGGCATCATGTGTTGTGATGATGCAGGGAAGGAATCTGTCCAGCTAAGCTGCGAATCGCTTGATGATGGAATCTATTTACTCATTTTGAAGTCCGGCCGTAACGTGTATAAAAGCAGGATTGTTCATATCAAGTGACCCGCTAACCTGACATGGAAAGCCAGTCAAGAAGTTTGGCCGGATTATAGAGGCCCTTGTCCTTTTTCTGGTTTTTTAAAAACCGGACGGCTAGCTTCGATTTAACACGTGGATTCCTGAACTGCTGACCCTCTGATTACGATGTTTACGGCCATTTATTTATTTTTCAAAATTGACAGTCTGCGGGCTGTGTCGGATTTTAAATCCAGCGCAGCAGGAATACGTTAATAAGACAGTGCCATGAGAAAAAATATTGCGAGTAAGTTATCAAAAGGAATAACAGGAATAGCCGGAGAATATTTTGTTGCAGGTGAATTGTCAAGAAGAGGATATATGGCATCAATAACTTTAAGGAACAATGAAAGCATTGATATTCATGCTTCCAGCTTGGTGGACAAAAAAATATTCGCGATACAAGTAAAGACAAGCCAATATTCAAGCCGGAAATGGCCGGTCGGACAAAAGGCAGAAAATTTACAACATGAAAACATGTTTTATGTTTTTGTGGCGTTTAATAAAATAGATGAAAGACCATCGTATTTTATTGTGCCCAGCAAAGAAGTTGCGAAACATGTAAAAGCCGGCCATCAAAAATGGCTTGCTACACCGGGTAAAAAAGGACAAGCGCACAAGGATACAGCGATGCGACAATTTAGCGACAAGTCAGGAAAATATTTGGAGCGTTGGGACCTGTTGCGATAGAAAATGATTACAAGCGAAAACAGTTTTCATGCTAGTTTTTGGGAGATGTACTTCTTATGTTTTTTCGGTGGCTCAGATCCCGCTCGGCTGAACAGGCAATCGCCAAATAGTTTAATAAACAGTCAATCACTGTAAGCATTGAGTCACACAATTTTGTAGCTTTTCATCGGTAATCGAGCCGGTCATGAAAATGAAAGGATTGTTATTGTTTCTGTCGCTGGGTTTAATCAGCCTCAGTTGTTTTTCGCAGAACCGACACATCTCGCAAACGACAAAAAGCATCGTCTTTTCAAGAGATGGAGGAGCCTGTCAATGTTGCGGTAGCTCAGACAATCTGGAATATGATCATATAATGCCTTTTTCCTGTGGCGGCAGCAGCGATGCTTCCAATGTCCAGTTGCTTTGTATGAAGTGCAACCGAAGCAAGTCGAACAGCTGTTTCTGTAAAGTGCATGATAGGAAGGTGGGCCATGATTGTTGCGACGGCAATTCCACACGAACGAAATCCGGATCTGTTGCCACCCAATGTACAGGTACGACGAAAAAGGGGACACGATGCAGGAACAAGACGAATAATGCCAGCGGCCGATGCCATTTACATTGAAAACCCATGAACTGAATGATCAAAGCGACGACTAAGAACATGCTCTTTGCAATAGACGTTAAAACCGAAGAGGTGATCGTTTCTGATTCGCCCAAGGGAAGTAATAAGATCGATTTTATCGAGCGCATACCGCGACAACAAAATGATGTATTATATAATGCCGTTGTCACGTTGACCAGCATCTCCAGGGCACCTGCGATTGATACGGCAGTTTTCAAAGCCATGGACAAGGTGTGTCAGATGATTTACAAAAAGCATAAAGGGAACTGAGGGGAGAATCCTTCATGCATCCATGGATACAAAGGGCAGAATCAACCGTTCGGTATTTTGAATCACGCAAGGCTGTATTGTTTACCTGTTTTTTAATCATGTGCATTCGATGATTTTCGGCGGATGGCCGATAATTAATGGTGATCACCTTGCTTGCATATCTCCGGTTCCGTTATTTTTATGGATCCTAATCCAATCCTGAACTGCCATGGTCAATACGGTACTGCGATTTCTTAATCTAGTTTGTCTTCTGTCCTTCATCTCTTCTGCTTATGCCGGAACGCCGTCCTACGGCCTGCTCAGCGATGAACAGCGAACGCTTGCTGAACGACTCCGGCCTTCTGTGCAACAACACCTTGCTGTCCAAAGCGGGCCGCTCGGACTCGGCAAGAAAGATATAACGGAGTGGGAGGTCAGTGACATCTCTTCGAATGCGGGTACGCAGTGTACCTATGTCTATGTGCAACAAACTCATGCAGGCATTCGTGTATTCAACGCGGTCAGTCCGTTTTCACTGCGCGATGGCGAGGTCCTTTCATTCGCTTCCCGTTTCGTTCAAGATCTGGCGCGTAAAGTGAATACGACACGGCCTGTACTGTCTCCGACGGATGCCATTCGGAAAGCAGCCGCATATTTCGGAATCGATCCGCCGGATTCTTTTATCCTGCTTACCGATATTCCCTCCCTGGAGAAATACATTTATGCACCCGGCAATCTCTCCACCGAGAACCTCCAAGTAACCCTGTTTCTGTTGCCGGTCGAAGAGGAAGTCCGACTGGTGTGGAACGTCAATATCGCTCCCCCGAATTCCACGCATTGGTGGAACCTGCGATTCGATGCTGTTGACGGACGACTGCTGGACAAGAACGACTGGACGGTGAGTTGCGATTTCGGTGCGCCACATCCAACGACCGCGACTCAACCCATGACCAGCGTTGCAACGTCCACGCCGTCCGCCCGGAGCAGCTCCTCACTGCCGACCTATGAAGTCTATGCGTTCCCGCTCGAAGCCCCCAGTTTCGGTTCAAGGACCATCCTGACGAACCCGGCGGATCCTGCTGCATCGCCTTACGGCTGGCACGATACCAACGGTCAGCCGGGAGACGAGTTCACCACCACACAGGGGAATAATGTCCATGCCTACGACGACATCGCCAACAACAACGCTCCGGGGACATTCGCAGACGGCGGCGCTTCGATGAATTTCAATTTCCCTGTCAACCTATCACAGGCGCCTTCCACCTATCTCAATGCGTCTATCACGAATCTTTTTTATGTGAACAATTGGGTGCATGACGTCCTGTATCATTATGGTCTTGATGAAGCAGGCGGCAATTTCCAGCAGACGAATTATACCGGCCAGGGTGCCGGTAACGATTACGTAGAAGCCGAATGTCAGGACGGGGGCGGAACCAATAACGCGAATTTCGCGACGCCCGACGACGGCATGAACGGTCGTATGCAGATGTATCTCTGGTCCGGCGCCACCGCTTCCACCTTGCAGATCAACTCGCCTGCCGGTATCGCCGGCAATTATACCGCCATCGAAGCGGGCTTCGGACCCGGAATCACTGTGCCCATCACTGCTGACTTGGTGCTCGTGGATGACGGTGTTGCTCCCGCTACCGATGCTTGCGATCCGATCCAGAATGCCGCCGCCTTGTCCGGTAAGATTGCTGTCATCGACCGCGGTACTTGTACCTTCATCAGTAAGGTCACAGCCGCCCAGAACGCCGGGGCTATTGCCGTTATCGTCTGCAACAATCAGGCAGGATCGCCGATATCGATGGGCGGAACCGGAACGACTTCGATTCCGGCCGTGATGATTTCACAGGCGGACGGAGCAGTCATCAAAGCGGCGATCGCCGCAGGAGCCGTCAACGGCACGCTTCAGCCGCCCGTCACCATCATACAGGACCTGGACGGATCATTCGATAACGGAATCGTTGCGCACGAGTACGGACATGGTGTTTCGAATCGTCTGACCGGCGGACCGAACAATTCCAATTGCCTGAACAACGGCGAACAAGGCGGAGAAGGCTGGAGCGACTGGTTTTCCCTGATGTATACGATTGAGCCGGGCGACAACGGTACGGATGCCCGCGGAATCGGCACCTATGCTGTTTCGGAGCCCGTCACCGGCAGCGGTATCCGCCGCTATCCGTATTCGACGGACATGTCCGTCAATCCGCAGACGTATGCCGATCTTGCGGTAAGTCAGGAAGTGCATGACATCGGAGAGATCTGGTGTGTGACGTTGTGGGACCTCACCTGGGCGCTGATCGCCCAATCCGGCTTCGATCCCGATTGGATCAACGGGACCGGCGGAAACAACATCGCGTTACGACTTGTAATGGAAGGAATGAAACTACAGCCCTGCGGACCCGGATTCCTGGACGGTCGTGATGCGATTCTTGCTGCCGACAACAACTTATACGGCGGAGCGCATCGGTGCATGATCTGGGAAGTCTTTGCGCGTCGCGGTATGGGAGCGAATGCATTGCAGGGTTCCGCATCGAATGCGGGCGATGAGACCGCTGATTTCACCGTGCCTTCTTTCTGTCAGACACCTACGGTTGCACCTACTGCCGCCTTCAGTGCAGACGTCACCACCACCTGTTACGGAACCGTGCGCTTCACGGACCAGTCAACCGATATCGCACAGACATGGGATTGGGATTTCGGAGACGGAACGGGATCACAACTGCAGAATCCGGTTCACACTTACACCAACGGCGGCCAGTACACAGTCACACTTGTCGTCTCCAATACGATCGGTTCCGACACCTTGGTGCTGACGAATTACATTTCAGTCACCTCTCCTGCCGCACCGGTCATTTCCGCCCCGGCTTCCGTATGTATCGGCAGTCCGGTTACATTTTCATCTGTGGTCGCACCCGGCGATTCAACGGAATGGTACGACGCGACCGGAAACGTATTAATCGGTACCGGATCGACATTCACGACTGCGCCGCTCAATGCGCCTGCGACATTGCAGGCGCGACAATATACACCGACGCCGGTCGCATCGGTAGGGCCTGCTAACACCGCCTTCGGCACGGGCAACTACCACAACACTACGTTTGAAGGAAAGCTGTTGTTCACCACTTTGGTTCCGGTGCGGATCGTGTCCGTACTCGTAGACGCTTCCGGCACAGCGGCAAGGACATTTAATCTCTATTCCGGTTCCGGCTCACTGATCCAATCTCAGATCATCAATGTGCCGGCCGGCCAAAGTCGTGTCACCCTGAATTTCGACATACCGGTAGCAGGCAATTACGAGATCGGAGTGGCCGCGGGGTCGAACTTGTACCGCAACAATGCAGGTGCTACGTATCCTTACACCGCAGCCGGACTGCTCACCATAACAGCTTCCAACTCCACCAGCAATCCTGCTACGTTCTATTATTACCTCTATGATTGGAGGGTGCAGGAATTGCCATGTCTCAGTTCCTCGGCCGTCGCGACGGTGCAGGTGGAACCGGATCCTTCCGTCGCTTTTCAGGCGATCACATCCGGGTTTTCCGTGCAATTCGATTATCCGTCTGTTACAACCGTTACATCCTACGTATGGGATTTCGGTGACGGAACTTCCTCGAACCAGGCATCGCCGTTGCATGTCTACGCACAGCCCGGCACGTATACGGTGACATTGACCGTCACAACTGCCTCGGGATGCACAGCTGTACTGACTCAAAACGTGACTATCACCGTGTCCGGATTTGTTTCTCCGGAAGTATTGCAGCCGATCATTCAATGGACTGAAGGCGCTTTGAGCATATATCTTCCGCCCGGTACGCAACGTCTCACTACCGTATCTGTTTACGATGCGTTGGGACGCACGGTCGTTGAACCGAAGTCGTTCAGCGGAACTTACATTGCACTTTCGTTGCCGCATACCGGAGCTTCCGTGCTCCAAGTCCGGCTCGAGCACGACGGGGTTATTTCGGTATGTCGTGCATTGCGTATGCAGTAATCCACTTCAGGCAGATCAGGATTTTTATCGTTGTGGTCATCCGTTGCGGCGGATGACCACAATCTGTATTGAAGATGAAAAAATGAACCCCTGATGGGTTGTTTGGGTAGATCCATACCTGAAGTAAAAATGCGTTTTTATTTCTTTTAAGCCGTTTCCCGAAAAAGGAATTCTGCTGTTGAAAACACACTTAAAGTATAGATAATCAGTATTTTATATCAACACCCACTTATCTTGCCCATTCATTGATTAATATCCATTTTAGTCCTAAATTTGACCAGTATCCACCACCAGAAATTCCGTTTATCATGAAAAGATTATTACTCAATGCATTGGCTGTCGTGACCTTGTTGTTGGCCGGCCAAGCCGCAAAAGCACAAGGGACGTACACGATCTGTTCGATTCCCGGAAATGCGACAACCGACTCGACCGGAACCCTGTACGATACGGGCGGTCCTACCGGTCAGTACCAGAACAACGAAAACTGCACGCTGTTGGTACAGCCGTCTTGCGCGGTTTCCATCACCCTCGTGTTCCAGTCTTTCGCAACGGAGGCCAACTTCGACTTCTTCCGTGTTTATGACGGTACCACTGTCGCTGCTCCGCAGCTGCTGAATGCGAACGGAACCACGTTGCCCGGTCCGGTCACCTGTACCTCCGGTTCCATGCTGATCATCTGGCGCTCTGACGTGTCGATTGTGAACGACGGATTCCAGTGCAGCTGGTCGTCGGTCATCGCCGCCTCTGTAGCCCCTACTGCTGCCTGTGCTGTCAACGACGTTACACCGCCGCTTAATACCAATGTCCAATTCTCTGACAGCAGCCTCGGCAATCCGACGGGATGGTTGTGGGATTTCGGTGATGGTGACACCTCCCGTGCTCAGAACCCGCTGCATGCGTATTCCACGCCCGGCACCTACAACATCATGTTCGTAGCGTTCTCATGCACGGAGTCGGATACTGCCTACCTTTCTGTAACCGTACAAGCTGCTCCGCAGATCAATGTCGATCCGGATTCCATCGTCGCTAACGCCTATTGCGGAGATACTGCCACCTATCAGATGGATGTGACCAACCTGGCGGGCGGTGAACTTTTCTGGACCAGTGACGTGGACGTAAGCACCGGCCTCCCGGTCCGCGTCCTTTCGATGAAATACGGTACGGACCAGTTCTCTGAATATCCCAGCACCATCAACGCCTTCGGTCCGTATTTCTCAAACTATGTGCTGACACAGACGTCCACTACCAATCCTGCGACGCTCTCGTCTTTGCTCTTCGGCACTAACGTGTTGTTGATTCCTGAGCAGGAATTCGGCAGCCCCACGGTCTGGACCAACCTCGCTCCGGTGATCCAGAACTATGTGAACAACGGCGGATCCGTCATCTTCTGCGGCGCCTTCTCCTCGCAGGTATCCTGCATTACCAGTGTCGGCATCTTCTCCGGCACATACAATTCCGATGCGGTCCAGAATAACCTGACCGTTGTAGACCCGGCTCATCCGCTCGCGCAGAACGTCCCTACGACGTTTACCGGACCGAGCGCCACCTACACGATGGACATCACGAATACCAACAAACATACAGTCGTTGCCGATCAGGGAACGGATGTCGTCACCTGGCTTGATTACGGCAGTGGCAAGGCCATCTTCCTCGCGTTCGACTATTTCGACCCGACCAACGAATCTTCTCAGATCCTTGCGAATGCCATCCAATGGGGCGGAATCAACGGTCTGCCTACCTGGATTTCACTCAGTCAGACAAATGACACCCTGAATGCCGGCGATACCTCTCACGTGACGGTCACCTTCCAGACCACCGGCCTTCCTGCAGGAACCTACATCTCCGCCATCCCGGTCGCCAATAACGACATGACTAACCCGGTGGTTCTCGTCCCTTGTACGCTGACCATCACCGGCGATCCGATCGTTGCCTTGTCCGACACCTGTGTCGACTTCGGCAGCGTGATGCAGTACCGTCCGGAGACCCGCTCTTTCGATGTGATCAACAACGGTTGTGATACCCTGTTCGTCACCGGCATCCTCTCCAACAACCCGCAGTTCGTTGTCAACGCCCCGTTCACCTACCTCGTTCCCGGTGCTCATGGCGTCGTGAATATCACGTTCGTTTCCAATACGACCGGTACCTTCAGCGGCACCATCTCGGTGAACAACAGTGATATCGACACCAGCGTCTGCCTCTCCGTCAACGTATTCCCCGCCCCGGATGTGAACGCCAACCCTGCTACTGTTTCCGCCACGACACCTGCCTGCGGCAATACGGCTACACAGACCTTCCTGGTTGAGAACCTCGGCGGTAGCGACCTGACGTATTCCGTCACCGGTCTTCCTGCATGGCTCACCTATACAACCAGCGGAGACACCGTCAACCCCGCGGGCAGTCAGACAGTGACGCTAACCTTCAACAGCGGAACCTTGGCGGGCGGTACCTATACTGCGAACATAAACGTCGTCTCCAACGACCCGCGCACGCCGTCGGTCCAGGTGGCCATTTCGTTCATTGTAGGTACGAACCCCTGTATGAACTTCACCTATCAGTCGAATACGTGTACCGGTCAGACCGACTTCACCAGTACGGCCATCAATACTCCGAACACGTATTCCTGGGACTTCGGCGACGGTTCTGCTGCTGCGACCTCTGCCAGCCCTACGCACTACTATTCGCAGAACGGCAACTACACGGTCACCCTGATCGCCTGTAACGGTGCCGGTTGTGACACCGTGATCCAGTCCCTGCAGGCCATTATCACCGGCCCGCAGCCGACCACCTGTTACCCGCTTACTTCTCAGTATTGCTGCGGTATCGGCCTTACGAATGTCACGGTCGCTAACATCAACAACGCCTCCAATGACGCCATCGACGGTTATCAGAACTATACCTGTTCCGATACGACGACACTGGTCCGCGGACAGAGCTATTCGCTCACTGCAGAAACCGGCTTCACCTATCCGGAGAACGTAATCGCCTGGATCGACTGGAACGCGGATACCCAGCTTGACCCTGCAACCGAGCAGGTCTTCTCAGACGTCGGCCAGCAGATTTTGACGTATCACTCAGGAACGATCACCGTTCCCGGCAACGCAGTCGTCGGACAGCCGCTCCGTTTCCGTATCGCATCGGATTATTCTGCCAACCCGGTCCCTGCTCCGTGCCTGAACCTCCAGTACGGACAGGTGGAGGATTACTCCATCTTGGTCTCCATGCCGGTCGGAGTGGAAGAGGCTTCATTGAATATTCCGTTCAATGTATTCCCGAATCCTTTTGCCTCTACTACTCGTGTCGAATATCGTCTGAACGCTTCCGCTACCGTTTCGCTGGAAGTATTCAATGCGCTCGGTGAGAAAGTACAATCGTTCGCAGTCGCTGAAAAGCAGAACGGCGGTACACATACTTATTCTTTCGAGGGTAAGAACGCAGGTATCTATACCGTTCGTCTGACGGTGGACGGTCAGCACACGGTCCAGAAGATCGTCAAGTTCTGATCAGTTGGTCAATAAATAGAAAGGGGGCTTAATCAGCCCCCTTTTTCATTTGGATACGACCTTGTGTGACCTGCGTCTGCGTGAACTCTTTTTACGGTAGTCCTGTGACAGGATGCTGATGTTCCCGTCAGGTTCAAGCACTGCGAGATCCACTTCTTCGACGGACGCTACCCCGTGTTCGCGAATGGCGGTATGTAACTCATCCATCGAGATTTTTTCGCGGTCCAGGTTCGCCCCCAGTATTTCCCCCTGATGAACCAGCAGGACCGGTTCGCCTTGCAGCAAGCGTGAAATCCGCGGACTGCGATAGAGCAGGTTCTTCAGCAGGAAGTTGAGCAGAAAGAGCGAGCCGGCCGCGGTCAAGCCTCCTACAAGCGTTGCGTTCGAACCGACCATCGCATTCTGCACTGAATTACTGATGAGCAGAATGAAAACCAGATCGATCACAGACAGTTGAGATAATTCCTTTTTTCCAAAGATGCGTAATGCTATCACGACGAACAGATAGACCGATACAGATCGCAAGACTATTTCTGATAATTGAAGCATGAGGATGGTGGCTTTGTCGCGGAAATTTAACAAAAACCCGTAGCGCATCGTATGATCCATCCGGCTATCTTTGGTTCATGCGATTCAAACGACATGTATTCATCTGTACCAACCAGCGTGCAGAAGGTGCGGCGCGACCCTCTTGCGGCGAATCCTGCGGTATGGAACTGGTAGCGGCCTTCAAAAAGGAGATCAAGGACAGCGGTCTCGCTGCATCAGTCAGAGCACAGCGCACAGGTTGTCTGGACGCCTGTGAACATGGTCCCTCGATGGTCGTATATCCTGAAGGGGTTTTTTACGGACGCTTGAAAAAAGAGGACGTATCTGAAATCGTACGGGAGCACTTCGTGAACGGTCAGCCTGTTAAGCGTCTGATCATAGAATTTGATAAAGACTGAATCCGTGGACGAAAACGCGATCGAACGATACCGGACCGATTTGGAAATCGTTCGTCAGACCGCGGAACAGGTCATAAAAGACCTTCAGGTATTCGGTATCGAAATCCGCTTTTCAGGCAATGAACTGACGGCTTATGACGAACTGAAGTCACAGCTGCTTCCGGTGCTGAAAGAACTGCATAAAAATGACATGACCGCGTTTCACGCGTTGCTGTATCGTATTGACCTTCCTGAGAAGGAGTTTTTGCAGCTTTCGAAGGGAGCTTCCTTTTACGGGCAGCTGACCGATGCCGTACTCCGTCGTGAATTCAAAAAGGTATTGATAAGACGTTTTTTTAAGGATAAAAACGCGTAGAGGTCATTTAACACACTTGCTCGCTAATTGTTCTGCAAAAGGCGTAATAAAGGTTTTTTTTCGTCTAATCTGAACTTTGCGTCGACCATCTTGTTCTTTCTACAAACCAAACGCATCTATATCCATGAAACGTATCCTACTTAGTTTTTTTATTGCCGGAGCGATTTTCGTCTCCACAGCATCACGGCTTCGTGCCCAGAATGCCGACGTCCAGGTCATCCATAACTGTGCGGACACCAATGCGCAGCTAGTCGACATTTATGTCAACGGCGCTCTCACCCTCGATGATTTCGCATTCCGTACAGCGACGAATTTCATTTCGCTACCGGCAGCATTGCCATATCAGGTCGGTATCGCTCCCTCCACCAGTACGAGCGTAGCGGATGTCATCGCTAACTTCAACTTGACACTTCAGTCCGGACACCGCTATGTGGTCATGGCCACCGGCGTACTGGATACTGTCAGCTATGCGGCCAATCCGGATGGACGAAGCATCGCGTTCGACCTTGTTGTGCAGGACAATATCAGTCCCGCTTCGGCTGACACCAACAATGTCGACATCATCGTCATGCACGGTTCCACCGATGCACCCACCGTTGACGTGGTACCTGTCGGAACCAGCACGCCGGCTGTCGATAATGCAGCCTTCCGCGACTTTTCCGCGTATCTCAATCTGCCTGCGACCAGCCTTTCGCTCAACCTCACACCCGGAAATGATAACAGCAACATCCTTGCTTCTTACATCGCTGACCTGACAGGTCTCGGCGGAGGCTCGGCAGTAGTTTTCGCCAGCGGCTTCCTGGACCCTTCCACAAACCAGAACGGCGCTGCATTCGGTCTTTTTGCAGCCTTGCCGAGTGGCGCAGTCATTCAGCTCCCGGAGAACACCAATGCATTATTGCAGGTCATTCATAATGCTGCTGATCCTGCAGCCGATACTGTGGACATCTATGCGGACGGAAGCCTTTTGCTGGACGATTTCGTTTTCCGTCAGGCCACACCATATATCGAAGTGCCTGCCGGTGCCCCTTTGAACATCGCAGTAGCTCCCGGGACCAGCACCTCGGTAGCAGATACCATCACCAGTTTCACTGTTACTTTGCAGCCGGGACAGACCTACGTAGCGGTCGCCAACGGTGTCCTTGATACCACCGCATTCTCTGTGAACCCTAGCAGCCAATCCATCGCCTTCAACCTTTGGTTGCGTAGCGGTATGACGACGGCCAGCGCCTCCTCCGGAACCGTGGACCTCACCGCCCTGCACGGAGCCACCGACGCGTTGACGGTCGATGTATTGCTACAAAGCGTCGCCACCCCGTTGATCGACGGTCTTACCTATGGCGAATTCAGCAGTACGCTTACCGTAGGAGCCAATGCGTATGTCCTGAACGTCACGCCTTCGAGCTTCAATAACGTAATCCTCGCTTCTTATGATGCGGACCTTACGGCTGCCGGCGGAGCTTCCGCCGTCCTGTTCGCGTCAGGATTCCTGAATCCGGCCGCTAACAACGGTGGTTCCGCATTCGGCCTCTTCGCCGCATTCGCTGACGGCAGTGTCATCGAACTTCCGGCTCACAACTCCGCACGTGTTCAAGTCATCCACAATGCTGCCGATGTCATCGCTGATTCAGTAGACGTCTATGCAGGCGCTGTCCTGTTGATTCCCGGCTTCGCGTATCGCACCGCAACACCGTTTGTCGAAGTTCCGGCCGGTCAACCCATCCAGATCGGTATCGCGCTGGCGAACTCCACTTCCGCTGCAGACACCATCGCAGGTCTCGGCACGACGCTCAATCTCACACCCGGACAGACCTATATCATCCTTGCCAACGGGGTTACGGATCCGGCGCAGTATGCCGCGAATCCGGACGGACGTTCAACGGCTTTCCAGTTCATCGTGAAAGAGAACGTTCGTGAGCAGGCTGCAGTAGCCGGTGAAGTGGACTTCTTCATTGTTCACGGATGTACGGACGCGCCCACGGTAGACGTTCTTGCCAACAATACGATCACCCTTGCTGACAATGCAGCTTACACGGATGCGACCGGTTACCTGAACGTACCCGCAGCCAGTTATACGATCGGTATCACGCCTGCTGCCGGTACACCTGTATTGCTGGAGTATACCGCTGATCTGACCACGCTCGGCGGACAGTCTGCTGTCGTTTTCGCTTCCGGCTTCCTCACTCCTTCTGCAAACCAGAACGGTTCCGCTTTCGGTTTGTATGCAGCCCTGACAGACGGTACCGTGATACCTTTCCAGCAGCTGATCAACGGCGTTTCGGATGCAACGGTTGAAACCTTCTCAGCCGTCTACCCGAATCCTGCTTCCGGAGAACTGCGCGTAGTCGCCATGTCTGACTTTACCGGCAAAACGACTTGCACCGTATCCGATGCTTTCGGTCGGATCGTCAGTATGAACCCGATCGAACTGCGCGGCCGTAACGGACGTATCGACGTATCAGGACTTCCGAACGGCGTCTATCATCTGACACTGACTGCCGAAGACCGCCAGGTACGTGCGTCCTTCGTGATCGCACGATAAGACCTCTGAATTTTGATTGAACGGGCTGTCCCTGCATGGGCAGCCCGTTTTTTATTTTTCATACCCGGTTGTTACGGTGGAAATCGCCGAAATCCTCCTGAAAATCGACAAGCATTCATTTTTCCTGAACAATTTCAGCCTAACGGTGTTTGCCAATACGTGAGCAAGTTCACCATACGGGATATCGAACACCTGACGGGCATCCGGTCCCACACACTTCGCATCTGGGAGCAACGGTATAATCTGCCGCAACCCAAGCGGACACCGGGAAACGTACGGTATTACGACGACGAGGACCTGAAGCTGTTGCTCAATATTTCCATGCTCAACCGGCATGGACACAAGATTTCCAAAATCAGTAAGTTGACCGGATCGGAGATTGCACGCATGGCAATCGACCTTTCGGCTGCATCCGATTCGCAACCTGCCCATATCCATGCACTCTTGTCGTCCATGATAGATCTGGACGAGGCGGCATTCAATAAAGTACTTTCGTCCGCATTGCTGCAACACGGTCTTGAGAAGACCATGATGGACATCGTTTTCCCGTTCATGTCGCTGATCGGTGTCATGTGGCAGACGGGTTCGCTGATGCCGCCGTATGAACATTTCATATCAGCGTTGTTGCGTCAGAAACTGATGGTGGCGATTGACGGACAATTGCCTGTGTCCAGGAGCGATGCGAAACGCTTCCTGCTGTTTCTTCCTGAAGGAGAGCATCACGAACTCGGATTGTTGTTTGCGCAGTACCTGATTCGTTCTGCGGGTCACCAGGTGTTATATTTAGGTCAGAATCTTCCGGCTCAGGATCTGGAGAATATCTCCGGCAAGTTCGATCCGGATTACCTTTTCATTTCACTTACCTCCGGTTTCTCTGTAGAGGAGGTAAAAGCATTTGTGGACGGTTTGTGCTTCAAATTCCCTTCGGCCGGATTGTTGCTGACCGGCCGTTATTTTCAGGAATACACCTATGACTTGCCGGAGAGAGCCACGGTGATCCGTCATCCGGACGATCTGAAAGCGTTCTTCGAATAAAAAAAGCGCCTCCTTACGGAAAGCGCTTTTTCACTTAACCACACCACTAGAATCATTTCATTTCGACGTAGCGCATCAGTTCCATGCGCGTCGATTCGTTCAGGAATTTACCGTGATACGAAGCGGTGACCGTGCTGCTGTGCTGGTCTTTGATACCGCGTGATTGCACACACATGTGCTCGGCATCGATGATGACAGCTACGTCACGGGTACCGAGCATCTCTTTCAACTCCTCCGCTATCTGAACTGTCAGTCGTTCCTGTACCTGCGGACGGCGCGCGTAGTAATCTACGATCCGGTTCAGCTTGGAAAGGCCGATCACTTTTCCGGCGGCGATATAAGCGATATGTGCTTTGCCGAAAATGGGGACAAAGTGATGTTCGCAGGTGGAGTGAACGGTGATGTTCTTCTCCACGAGCATCTGGTTGTATTTGTAGCTGTTTTCGAAGAGGGTAGGGGCGGGTTTCTCTGCAGGATCGAGACCACGGAAGATTTCTTCCACGTACATCTTGGCGACTCGCTGAGGCGTCCCTTTGATACTCTCGTCCTCCAGGTCCATTCCAAGAATGTGGAGGATGTCTTTGAATTTTGAGGAAATCAGGGCGATTTTATCCTTTTTCGACAAATCAAAGGCATCCGGACGAATCGGGGTGGCAGTACCGGTCGAAACGTGGTCGTACCCCAACAGATCGTCTATTGTTATAACTGCTTGATTTTCAGTAATCAATGGTTTTTCCAGCATTTTGTTGAAGTATTTTCTTTAATCAATAAACAAGCAACAGGTCAAATGGTTCCAAATCGGTCGAAAAATGCGATGAATGTTAAATTTGTTTAATAAAAATGAAAATAAATTAAACAAAACAATGAATGGTTCAAAATGAAGGTTATATTTGTGTAGGTAAAATCATAAAAACCTAAACAAATGGCTGCTCCTAAAAAGAAATTCGATTTCCGAACATTGGTCACCATTGAATCAAGACCGCTTAGAAACTACGCGCTCAAACTGACGCAAGACGCCGAAGATGCAGACGATCTCGTGCAGGATACGATGTTGAAGGCATTCACGAATGAAGAGAAGTTCGCCGAGGGTACCAACCTCAAAGGATGGCTGTACACCATCATGAAGAACATCTTCATCAACAAATACCGTCGTGCCATGAAGTCGAATATTTTTCACGACGATACGGAATCACAATTCTATATAAACAACACGGATACTTCGCAGCGCAATGACGGCGACGGTAACCTGATCATGGAGGATATCCAGAAGGCGTTGGGAGAAATCAGCGACAACCTTCGCACTCCTTTCCTGATGAGCTATACCGGCTACAAGTATGAGGAAATCGCCTCCAAACTCAAGCTGCCGCTGGGTACCGTAAAAGTTCGTATCCACAATGCACGTAAAGAGCTCTCCGGAAAGCTCTCGGTATACCGTCCTTACGCGGAGAACTGAGCCATCTCGGTAATGCACTTCCATAAAAGGCCGGACCTCCCTCCGGCCTTTTCCTTTTAATGCGTACCTTCGCCGCATGAAGTTCGGAGTCATCGTTTTCCCCGGTTCCAATTGTGACGAGGATATGGTCTACGTCCTCCGCGACCGCATGCGCCAGCAGGTAGTCAAGCTATGGCACAAGGACCACGATCTACAGCAGTGTGATGTGATCGTGTTGCCGGGAGGATTCTCCTACGGCGACTACCTTCGTTCCGGAGCCATCGCCCGCTTCTCTCCGATCATGAAAGAGGTGATCGAATTCGCCGGCAAAGGCGGCTTCGTCTTCGGTGTGTGCAACGGTTTTCAGATCCTTTGCGAAGCCGGACTTCTGCAGGGCGCCTTGTTACGCAACACCGATTCTCGTTTCATCTGCAAGAATGTTTTCATCCGGGCACAGCATACGGATTCGATCATCACTTCTCAGCTGGATACCTCTGTCGCGCTGAACATTCCTGTCGCTCACGGAGAAGGCCGCTTTTACGCTGATGCGGATACGTTGAAGTCGATGAACGAAAACGGACAGGTCCTCTTCCGTTATTGTGATGCATCAGCCAAGGAAACAGCGTCTGCCAATCCGAACGGATCGCTGGAGAACATAGCAGGTGTCTGTAACGCCGGATTTAATGTATTCGGAATGATGCCGCATCCGGAGCGCGCAGCCGATCCCGAGCTGGGGAACACGGACGGGGCAGGACTTTTCTCCTCGATGATATCCGCGATGGCGGAGCGTTGAGCCGCTTCCTTTTCCGCTATTTCCCTTTGAAGGGAACGAACATGTACAGGAAAAGTATCCTCGAATAACGGAACACGACCGGTGTGATGATCAGCGCGAATGAAGTGGCGGTAATCATTAGTCTCCAAAAGTTTTCGAAGATCTCTCCGAAAACCAGGTAGTACACGGTCACCAAAAGCATCAACAGCCCCACCATCAGGATGTAACTCACATACGCGGCTCCGAAATAAAAGCCGGGTTCAACGCGGTTGCTGCTGCCGCATGCAGGGCAATACGCATGCATGGCACCGACCTGTTTCAGGTCATACGGATTCTTCGTCTTGAACACATCGTGCATCCTGCAGGCCGGACATTTCATGGAAATGACACCGGAAACGAGAGAAGCGGGCTCTCTTTTCATCGACATCGATTTCTATTTCAAAAGTGATATCCGAATCCGCCGGTGATCATCCGTGGCTCGAACGGCAGGGTGCCTGAAGTGAACCGGGAGCTTTCGTTGGTTTCGAAATTGATCAGGTAGTTCTTCGGCAGGGTCCAAAGGATGGAGGCATGGATGCCGAATACCCAGCCCGATTGTCCGAGGCGCCGGTTATATCCTAAATATGCGCCGACGGAACGGCAGGTGTTTCCGTTGATCAGTTTGAAATCCAAGGTGTCGTTTCCCGGCGGACTCCCCTGGATGTCGCGCGTCTCGGCGATGACTCCTGTAATCCCGATGATCGATTCGCCCTGTCCGTGATAAGGAACACTGAACATCGTCCACGGGTCGCCGCTGGCATTATAGGCCAGCCAGATCGTGCCCTTTGCCATGCCCAGATCCGTGACTCCGGCGAGGTAATCGTCGAACCGGCTGGTGACGTGAATTCCTGGTTGAGCAATCACCGCACCGATCTGCATTCCGATGGTGACGGCTTTGCGACGGATCAGGTCGATGTTGAAGAAGACCTCTGAAGCCGTCATCACCCCCAGGTTCATCATCTTGTATTGCGAGCTGTCACCTTTGAGATAGAGCTTCGCAGGCACGTCCGGATTGTTGACCATGACGCCTACGCGGGCATGCAAAGAGAAGGGGCTGCGCTCCGGCGGCGAAATGGCTTCCATGCCGGTCTGATAATCCTGCCCAAGAGCGATTTGTATCGGATACAATAAGAGAAGGAGAATTCGTTTTTTCATTTGCGGCGCAAAGGTAGACAAATCGGTTGCCGAGGCTGAATTGAGGGTGTACGCTATTGAAATTTTCTTTTAAAAAAATGGACAAAATAGAGTTATAAAGCGACGATTCAGTTTTTTTATCATTTTTAGACTAACACGAAAAACAGGATACTTCTTATGAGAAAATTTTTGAAGCCTGTCGGTTACTTGGTATTGTCAGTAGTAGGGATTGCCGCCGCCGCCTTGCTCTATGTCGCCACAGCGGGAATTCCTTCCTATGATACCGCAAAGGTGGAAGTCCGTGTAGAACGTACCGAAGCGCGTATCCACCGGGGGCGAAAGCTCGTCGGGTTACTGTGCCAGCACTGTCATTACAACGGAAAGACCGGCGCATTGACCGGGCGGTTGATGGATGATGCGCCTCCTGAATTCGGCAAAGCATATTCCGCAAACATCACCGGTCATCCGGATGCCGGAATCGGTAAGTGGAGCGACGGAGAGATCATCTACCTGCTTCGAACAGGCGTGAAGAAGAACGGTCAATACGCACCGCCTTGGATGCCGAAGCTGCCGCTCATGTCGGACGAGGACCTGTTTTCGATCATCGCTTTCCTACGCAGCGAAGATCCGCTGGTACAACCGGTGGATGCGCCTTCCGTGCCGTGTGAACCTTCTTTCCTGACGAAGTTCCTCTGCAGAGTCGCTTTCAAACCGTTGCCTTATCCTGAATATCCTGTCATTGCACCGCCTGTCAGTCAGGTTGCTGCCTACGGCCGCTACCTCGCCTGTGCCGTGGTGGACTGCTACAGCTGCCATTCCGCCGATTTTACAAAATCGGATGCGTTGGCTCCCGAGAACTCGCTGGGTTTTTTCGGGGGCGGAAATTCCATGATCGGAACGGACGGTAAAGTGGTACACACAGCGAATATCACGCCCGATCCAACGACAGGTATCGGTAACTGGTCGCAGGAACAATTCATACTTGCGGTGACCCAGGGGCGGCGTCCGGACGGGAAGCAGTTGCGGCTGCCGATGCCTCCATATGTGATGCTGGACAGCAGTGAAGCTGCGGCCATCTATGAATACCTGCGTACCGTTCCGCCGATCGTCAATGATGTGAAGCGCAACTGGTGAGGCATGAAAAGCAAAAAGCCCCGCAGCATGCTGCGGGGCTTTTTTATTATCGGATGTTCCGATTAGAAGTACAGGTTCATGGAGATGCTGCCACCAACGTTGTCGGTGTCGATACCGAAGGAGCTGCCACCACCTGATTTAACAGCCGTTCCGCCGTTAACAGAAGTTTCGGTTTCTCCGGTGCTGGAGATGCCGAGTCCCCAACCGAATTCACCGCCGAGAGACATCTTCGGAGCGAAGAAATATTCAGCACCGATGAAGCCGCGTACGCCGAAACCGAAGGTGGAACCTACCGTTACATCAGCCTTGAGTGCATCAGAGTCCCAAGACTCAGTTCCGCTGCTCAAGCCGAGGGATGCTTCAGCACCATAGATGCCCTGCAGACGGCCTTTGCCACGGTACTTCTGGATGCCGGCTCCGAGGCTGATATCCATGGAAGTGGTTTTTCTCTCAACAGATACTCCGCCCGTTGCAGGGTCGCTGTAATCGTTATCGGTAGCGCTGTTGTAGCCAATACGCACACGCACACGGTAAGCCGTATTCGCGTCCTTCATCATCTTACCGGTGATGACGTTGTCATTTGCCCAGTCGAAGCCGGGAGCGCTGTTGTCAGCGGTTCCGTTCAACAGGTTGCCGAAATAATTCAGCGTGGAGTTGGCACCCACACCGATGCTCCAATCTCCGGACTCGGGGAGAATTGCATTTCCTTTCTTAGAAGTCATTTGCGCCGAAGCGACAAGCGTAGCTACCGAAGCAGCAACAATCAGAATGGTCTTTTTCATGCAAATAAGGTTTTGGTTTGGTACAATTCTAACGATTACTTTCCGAACTTGGTTACTACTTCGGTCAACAAAAGCCTCCTAAACGGTTCAAAAATCACCTAAACACATTGATTAATAGCCTTTTGACACAGGTTCATGATGTTAATCATTTTATGGATTGAATCAGGGATGGCAGCAGGGTCATTTTTTATGAAAATCAATGTAATGACATGTAAATGAAAACAATACAATATCAGTCAAATTCGTAACGGCATATTGATGCCCTTCCGACCGACCGGCAGCTCAATAAGTCCTTTAAGGCCGGTTAAAGAATAAACCCCCAACCGAAGGCATCCGCTATCTTTATCGACCCTGTAAAACCAACCCCGTGACCCGATTCCTTTCCTTCCTGTTCGTACTCTTTACTGTCGTTGGATTTTTTCTTCCCGGTCCCCGGTCGGTCTTGGCCGGAGTCGGCGATACCACCGTCGTCCAGACACTTCGCTATGATACCACCCTGCGCTCCGGGTATTTCATCTTCCCGGACGATTCTTCGAAAACCTACGAGAAGATCATCATGCGCTACGGGATGCGCTGCAAAGGCGGACTGATTTCCACCACTTCCAACCGTAACCTCGGTTGCGGTGAATGGGATTACAATTGCTATACCTCTGTCATCGATTCCTCCCAGACAGATTCCTTGCCCGCATCACAAAACAAGTACGCGATTGCCGGCAATACGTCGTCTGTCTTCTACTATTCGTCAGCGCCGGTCTACGACCGGTTTGACAATCTTCAACAGGAAGTCACCTATACCTCCGTGATCTCCGAGACGACGGCACAACCGGCCAACGGTACTACGCCGGTGGCACATCCGCTTGGCGGATCCACGTCCGTGCAACGTGCTCAATACCTTTGGACTGCTTCAGAACTAACCGCTTCCGGCTTGGTCGCCGGTGATATCACCGGTCTGCGGCTGGAAGTATTAACGGCATCCAACGACCTGCAGGATCTGCGTATCCGCCTGCGTCCTGCCACAGACAGTGTACTTTCTCCCGAATTACCTTCGACCGACGGATTCCAGGAAGTCTATTTCCTTGACACCCCGGTTCCGACGACAGGAACCAAGCAGTTCAACTTCCATCAGCCGTTCACCTGGAACGGCACCTCCAATCTCCTACTGGATTTGAGCTATACCCTTCCTTCCGGCTCTTCGAATGATTCCACCGAGGGGCACGATGCCGGGTTCGTTGCCGGACTGATCACGGATTCAGCAAACGGTTATCTGGAAGTCACCAACTCCGTCCTACTGCCGGACACCAACGGGCTTTCGCAAATCTCCGACCAGGTCACCGTCGGTTTCTGGGCATATGGGGATACGAGCCTGCTACCATCGAATACCAGCATCGCCTACGGCACGGACAACGGCAACGGTCGGCAATTGAACGTTCACCTTCCCTGGTCCGATTCGAAGGTCTACTGGGACTGCGGAGGTGCCGGTGGTACTTACGATCGCATTTCCGTATCGGTGGTTCCTGCCGACTTCGAAGGCCGCTGGACGTATTGGACGTTCACCAAGAACACGACGACCGGCGAGATGAAAATATGGATGGACGGTCATGTGATCCAATCCGGTACCGGCAAGACCATCCCGGTCAATCTGAAAAACTACACCATCGGTGCAGGACCGAATAACATGCAATACCGTGGCCGCATCGATGAGTTTTCAATTTGGAACAAGGAGCTCGATTCGACCGCGATTGCAGCGCTCTTGTACCGCACCGTCACACCTGCTCATCCCGATTATGCGCGGCTGGTCCAATACTATTCTTTCAATGAAGGCGTCGGCACTGTCACCTTCGACCGGGGTGCTTCCGCAGCAACCGCGGATATCATCAACCCGGTCTGGCGCTCCCGAAAGGGAAAAGATCTTTTCAGTGATTTCACTGCAACCACTTATCGCCCGGATGTGACGTTCCTTCAGGGCGTATATACCTCCACCGTCCAGACTTATCATGTTCCTGATTCCCTTTTGCGCTCACCGCTACGGGTCATCGAATACGACGTGAATGCCAATACGCTGGTGACGACCGATACGTTGCTGGTCTGGCCGGCCGGCGGATATTCCTACACCTATGCTTACGACGGTACCGTTAGCGACTCAGCCTTGATTGCAGCCACGGATTCCCTCGTACAGCAGACATTGAATTACTACCAGAAGCGGCCGATGAATTTCGAGCTCATCGATTTCATTACACCCTATGGGATAAATCTTGACCTGGACGGATTGAACGGCAAGTACTGGGATTTCGACGTCACCGATTTCGCTCCTGTCCTAAAAGGCGGAAAGTACCTGTCCATGAACGGTGCCGGTCGTAACAGCGAGGAGAACGATATCAAGTTCATTTTCTACGAAGGGATTCCGCCGCGTACCGTGCGTTCAGTGACGCAGATCTGGCCGAACGGCGGATGGGTGTCACCGTCGTGGAGTCAGATCTATAACAACGTTTATTTCGAGCCGCGCGATATCATCCTGGATCCGGGCTCTTCCATGTATAAGATCCGCTCCTCGATCAGCGGTCACGGACAGGAAGGAGAGTTCATCGCGCGTAACCATACGGTCTCTCTGGCAGGCATCATCGATTTCACCCGAAGCGTGTGGACGGAATGCGCTACCAATCCGATCTTTCCACAAGGCGGAACGTGGGTCTATGACCGTGCCGGCTGGTGCCCGGGAAAGAACGTCGACCTCGCCGAGCTGGAGCTCACGCCGTATGTGACACCCGGTCAGACCGTAACAGCCGAATACACGATGCCGTTCATAGCCAATCCCGGCACCTCCAATTACCGCGTTAACAACACCCTCGTCAGTTACGGACCGCCCAATTTCCAGACGGATGCGGCGGTACATGTCATCAAGTCGCCTTCTTTAAGGAGCGAGTACCTGCGCTTCAATCCGATCTGTGACGATCCGGTCATCGTGATCCGCAATTCCGGTTCAGATACATTGACATCGCTGGACATCACCTACGGAAGAGTAGGTGGAACTTTAAGCAGCTATCACTGGACTGGAAGCCTGACGTTTCTTCAGACCGAAGAAGTCGTACTTCCGGCGCCTGCCTGGATCGGTTCCGGTATCGACCGCTTCCAGGTCAGCGTCTCCAATCCTAATGGAGGCGCCGACGGGTATGCACCTAACGATACGCTTTCCACCGACTTTCTCATTCCTGATACGTATTATGGAAGGATTGTCCTCGAATACCGTCCCAATAACCTCATTACACAGAACACCTATTCTGTCCGTGACGAGCAAGGCAACGTTTTGTTGAACCGGGCTCCTACGGTCGGCGGTGTCATTTACCGGGACACGTTGAATCTGACCGCGGGTTGTTACAAGTTGTACATGAACGATTCAGGCGATGACGGTTTGAGCTTCTGGGCCAATACCAATCAAGGGACCGGATATCTGCGGATTCGTTCGGCATCTTCCGGCACGATCCTGAAGACCTTCAATCCCGATTTCGGTGACAATATCAACTACCAGTTCACGGTCAACTTCTCGTTGCCGGTCGACGGACCGATGGCCGTTCATCCGGGCATCACTGTGTTCCCGAATCCGAATCCGGGTCGCTTCACAGTTGCCATCCGCGGACAGCGTCATTCTGAAATGCGCTTGATGGTCACAGACCTTTCCGGTCGTCAGGTGTACGGCGAAACCGTGCAGCTTCTGCAAACGGAAACTTCTCTGATGATCGATCTGGAAGGAGTCGCCCCCGGTTTGTATTTCCTGACTGCAGAGGGAGCCGGTGTTCGCAGCCTTCAGCGGATCATCGTTCAGTGATCAGGATCTCCTTTTCACGGCGCCTCGGACAGCAACTGCTGTCCACGGGTCTTCCGGCCAGGAGTGTTTCGGATAACGGATGCGCAGTTCCTTGCGGACTTCGTGATAGGTGTTATGCCAGAAACTTTTCAGGTCTTGTGTGACCTGAACCGGTTTGTATCCCGGAGACAGCAAATGAAGCATGAGCCGGGAGCGTCCATCGTTGACTGTCGGTGATTCGGTCATGCCGAACACTTCCTGCAGCCGGACGGCAAGGATGGGCGTTGCACCTTCCGGTGAATAGCGGATGGTTATTTTCGAACCGCTGGGCACTTCCAGTTTCTCAGGAAGCCACTCATCCAATTGCCGTTGTTGCTCCCAGGATAGGAATGAATGCAGCACGGAGAACAGGTCGATTTTCTTCAGGTCTTCTTTCCGTCGGATGCTGCCACAATAAGGTGCAGCCCACAGTGTAGCAGTTGCGCTCAGGCCGTCATCCGAGAAGTTCGGGAAATCCGATTCCGGCCGCCATTTCCGCAGCGACTCAACGCGTGCCTGCAGCTGCTCGCTCGATTCCGTCCGGTCGAAGACATGAAGTCCTTCGCCGGCGATGAAGTCGCACACGACGCCGGCCACTTTCTCCTGCGAAGGTTTTTGAATCGGCTCTTCACGTGCCACCAGGCTGCCGATCCGCCATTCTTTACGGGCGATCACGGTGCCGTTCTTGTTGTCCCAACTGATGGTTTCCACGGGGGAGGTATTACGGATCAGCGCCTGCGGGTCATAGGATGCTGCGAGGAAGACTCTTCCCTCTTTTGTCCCGGCATCCAACTGTGCAATCGCGATCCAGTCGGCATGTGTCAACGGATCGTGTTCTTGCAACCGTGCTGCTCGACCGTTTGCCATTCGGTACCTCCCTCGACCGTCTTCGTCGCGTGCGATGCGCTCCGGATATGCAGCGGCGATCAGCGCTCCTGTTTCGTCGGTACCCGATTCGCCGGAATCGAAAACGATACCGAGCGACTTCCGCCATTGTCGGGCGATGCGGTCGATCCGTTCCAGTGCTCCACGGTCGACATTGACACGTTCTTTTTTTCGCCAACGACGGAGCGCTTCGATGCGGAGGACGAGGTCGCTGCCGGCTTCCTGTTTCAAGGGGTCACGTTCTTCCAAGAGCGCGGCAGTGTCCGCTGCAAGCGCTCCGAGCCCGTTGTTTTTCCCGTATAGTAGCAGGTGTGCGATACGCGGATGCGTAGGAAGTTCGAGCATCGCTTTGCCATCGGGAGTGATACGTCCGTCTGCAACTGCTCCGAGTGACACGAGCAATTCACGCGCTTGAGCTATTGCGGAAGCGGGTGGCGGAGTGACCCATATCATTCCACCCGGATCGGCATGTCCCCATCCGGCCAATTCAAGGGTGAGCCTTGCAAGATCTGTTTGCAGTATTTCCGGTTTGCGCTGTGCTCCAAGTTGATGATGTGTGCTTTCCGGCCACATGCGGTAGCAGACGCCGGGGCCGAGACGGCCTGCACGGCCGGCCCGCTGGTCAGCTGTGTCACGAGTCGATCGTACGGATTCCAACCGGGAGAGTCCGGTATTCAGATCAAAGCGGGGTATTCTGGAATAACCGCTGTCAACGACCACCCGGATTCCTTCGATGGTCAGACTCGTTTCAGCGATGGAAGTGGCCAGTACGATTTTTCTTCGCCCGTTCCGGTCCGGCTGCAATGCATTTTGCTGCTCATCGTGAGGCAGGTCACCGAACAGCGGATGGACGACCGCATTGATACCCGATTCTTCCAAAAGATCGGCAGCACGAAGAATATCGCCGCTGCCGGGGAGAAAGGCGAGGAGGTCGCCTTCCGGTTCTTCCCGGAACGCTTTCAACACCAATCGGCAGACGTTCTGGGCGAGTGTTGCGTCCCTGTCCGGTTCATGGTACCTGTAGGTCACCGGGAATTGGCGACCTTCGCTCGCGATGAGCGGAGGGTTGTTTAAAACGCGCATCAGCTCATCAGTATCCAGTGTGGCAGACATGACCAATAAGCGCAGGTCGTTCCGGAGTACGGATTGCGCTTCGCGAGAAAGGGCAAAGGCGAGATCCGAGTGAATGCTTCTTTCGTGGAACTCATCGAAAATGACCAGCCCGATACCCTCCAGCGCGTTATCGACTTGCAACATGCGTGTCAGGATACCTTCCGTGACGATTTCAATCCGTGTCGATTTACCAATCCTGTTTTCAAAACGGATCCTGTATCCGACGGTATCGCCGGGCTCTTCGCCGAGCTGCTCTGCCAACCTCCAGGCTACGGCTTTCGCCGCAAGACGTCTGGGCTCCAGCATCAGGATCTTTTTACCATTCAGCCATGGTTCCTCCAGCAGGTGTAACGGAAGCACAGTACTTTTCCCCGCCCCCGGTGGTGCCTGTAAAACGGCGGTGTTCTCTTCCACGAGTGCCTTTTTAAGGGCAGGAATCACATCATGTATAGGCAATTTGTCCATGAACAGGATATCGTCGGGCAAATATCGACACGATCGGCCAATCCGTGGCGTTTTGCTGTCATAAGCCGTTGATGAGTCCTTGTTTGCGGAACGTCAGGGGGGAGAATTATTACATATATTTGAAGAGCACATTCACACCACACCCCTATTATGAAGAAAAACTTACGCCTGATTCTCCTTTCATTGCTGGAGTTCATCGCAGTCGTGTCCGTTGCACAGAGTGTCGACGGAACCGGTCAGCAACCGCTATTCAACGGTAAAGACCTGAACGAGTCGCTTCCCAAGCGGAACGGTGATCGTTCAGAAATCATCATCAGCCCTACCGGCGCTACGCGCACCATCTCCTCCTGCGATTGCTGGGTGGAACGTGACCGTGCCTGGCAAGTAGCTCCCTTCACCAATGGTACGCCTCCGGAATATCGTAACGATGACGGTTCGACGGATACGATCAGTCTGATTTCGCCCTTCTGTTTTTACGGTACGTATCTTCGTAAGCTGTTCATCAATAACAATGGAAATGTCTCCTTCGGAACTTCCTATTCCACCTATAGTGCAGACTCTTTCCCTAACACCAACTTCGTGATGGTTGCACCGTTCTGGGCGGATGTCGATACCCGCGGACCGAACAGCGGATTGGTCTATTACGAACTGACCAATTCCCACCTGATCGTTCAATGGGATTCGGTGGGATATTTTAATGCACAGGACGACAAGCGTAACGCGTTTCAGTTGATCATCACAGACGGACTGGATCCCCTTTTGCCTTCAGGATATAATGTCGGTTTCTGTTACAAGGACATGCAGTGGACCACCGGTTCCGCTTCCCAAGGAGTAGGAGGTTTCGGTGGAATTCCCGCGACGGTCGGTGTGAATCAGGGAAACGGCATCAATTACATACAGATGGGCCGGTTCGACCAGGCCGGTTCGACCTATGACGGACCTGGTGGAAATCCGGACGGTGTCAGTTTTCTGGACAACCAGGCTTTCTTCTTCAACACCTGTGTCAGCAACTTCAATATTGCACCGGTCGTGAGCTCCTTGTCTGCTTGCGACACCATTGTTCTTTGCATGGGCGATTCAGCAGATGTTTCCGTCTCCTTCCTCGGTCCGGAACCCAGCCAACAGATCACTCCTTCCGTCAATTTCGGCAGCATGCAGGATGTGACGGTTACCAGCCAGGTGTCAGGACCGATCGGTTCTGCGTCGATCCATGTAAACGGTACCATAAACAACACCGGCTTTCATAACATCCAGTTTCAGGGCACGGATAACGGTACTCCCAGTCAGACGACCAGTACCAATGTGACGATCCGCGTCATCGGTCCGCCGACCGCCCAGTTCTTCAGTTCCCCCGACACTTCTACCGTAATCATCTTCGATAATTACAGTCTGGGCAGCTCCAGTACCTTCTGGGATTTCGGTGACGGCACTTCCGGGTACTCGTTGTTTGATACCGTCCACTTCTATGCCACCCCCGGTGTTTATACCGTCACAATGGTCGTTTTCAGCGATGAAGCCTGCTTTTCGGATACAGCGGTCCAAACCATCACGGTTGTAGACAACGGCGTCGGGATCCAAGACCCCTCATCGCTTCCGCCGGTCCATGTGGTACCGAATCCGTCCAGCGGACGGATCCGCATACTGAGCAGATCCATGACCAGTTTTGATTTGCGGATCACCGATCCTGCAGGTCGTCTGGTCTATGACATCGATCTGGTGAATTCAGGTGATGAAGTGGATCTGCGTTCATTGTCACATGGTGTCTATTTCTACGTGCTCCGCGAAAAGGGCAGCCGGGTCGCTCGTTCCGGGAAACTGGTGATAGAATAAACACACTCATTTGAATGATCGGGCGGCATTAACTACCGCCCGATTTTTTTATTTTAGCGGAATTCCAAACACATACTGTTACATGAAATCACCTTTACTTCACGCTTGCCGTAGCTTCCTAGCAGTAACCTTGTTCCTGCTGTCATTTACGACTGAGGCGCAAATTGA
>JBJOMA010000293.1:0-4532 GCA_046052625.1 Bacteroidota bacterium | reverse complement strand
CGTATTTGCCGCTCGCATTCATGCTGAAGGAATTGTCGATCCAGATACTGACTGCATTCTTGGAGGCTCGCTTTGCCCCTTTGACCGCCGGTATGTAAGGTTGGGCGAAGGCTAATACAAGGAAAGCCACGGCGAGCAGACGGCTTGCCAGAATCAACAGATGCTTAAGTTTTGAGCGGTGCTTGGTATCCTGCTTTATTTCTTGCAGAAAACGGACATTCGTGAATAAGACCCGTTTGAAACGGCGGAAATTGAAAAGATGGACAACAATAGGAATTGAAAGTGCGAGGAGGGCGAAAAGGAACTGAGGATACAGGAAATTCATCAGCACCAAAGGTAGCGAATCGCGTCCAATCCTGACAACCGTTGATCAAATCCGTGCTGCTTGTCGGAAACCGGAAATAAGCAGAAGTTGTTCTCCTCAATCATCGTATCTTCGGTACTCTTTCCACGGTCGCACATGTGTCTTCGCCATCTGATATCGATTTTGTTTTTTTCGGGGTGGATGGTCACATCACTCGCGCAACAGCACTCCGCACCTTACCGTTATGATACCGATCTTCTGCCGGATTCTTTTTTCGTTCGAAACCGGAAAGCATTACTAGACCGCATACCGGATTCGTCTGTTGCCGTCTTTTTTTCCGCACCTGTCCGAAACCGTTCGAACGACGTAGACTACGACTACCACCAGGACCCCGATTTCTATTACCTTACGGGATTCGATGCTCCGGACGCTTTACTGTTTCTCTTTAAGCCTGCTATTAAAGGAATTGACGGTCAACCGGTGACGGAGCGACTGGCAATACATGCACGGGATGCATCCTCCGAGCGATGGACCGGCCGCATGGCTACACCGGAAGAAGTAGCTGTCAGTTCGGGAATACATGAAGTAGTGCTCACCTCTGAAACCGGAATCTTCAAGGATGCTTTTCAAGTCGGCTGTCGCGTCCTGACGAAACGGTTACCGCAGGGTGTCGTGAACGACCGTCAGGACGAAGCGGACCTTTTTGATCTCTTGCAGGAATTCAAGGAAAAGTCGACGGAATCAGGTGCGAAAACGGACGATTATATTCTCGGAAAAAAAATGGCACTGCTGCGGGAAATCAAATCCGAGGAGGAGCTTGTACTTCTTCGCAAAGCCGTTCAGATCAGTGTGGACGGTCATCTGGAGATGATGAGAACCGTTTCACCCGGCATGCACGAATATTCCGCTGAGGCGACCGGTGAGTTCGTCTTTCACAACCTGGGAGCTGAGGCGGTGGGCTATCCAAGCATCTGTGGCAGCGAGGCCAATTCCGTTGTACTGCACTACGACAAGAACCGTCGAAAATTGCAGGACGGTGAATTACTGTTACTCGACATGGGAGCGGAGTACCACGGTTATACGGCCGATATCACCCGTACGATTCCTGTTTCCGGCCGCTTCAATCCACAACAGCGTGCGGTCTATGAATTGGTTTTGGCCGCCCAACAGGCAGGCATTGAAGCTTGCAAGGTGGGTAACAGGTTCCGGCAACCCCACGAAGCCGCTTTTGAAGTGATTGAAAAAGGTCTGCTGAAGCTGGGTATCACACGATCGGAAAAAGAGACCAAGGACTATTTCCCGCACGGGACGTCCCATTACCTCGGACTCGATGTCCACGACGCCGGTTCTTTTGAACCCTTGAAAGCCTTTCAGGTCATCACCGTGGAGCCGGGCATTTATATTCCGGCGGGAAGCCCTTGTGACCCGAAATGGTGGAATATCGGGATCCGGATCGAGGACGATGTGCTGATAACTCCGGATGGGCCGGATGTACTGTCCGACCGACTCCCAAAGACTCCCGAAGGGATTGAAAGCGTCATGAACGTTAAAAAATGAGCTTTTTTCAATTAAATCTTGAAAAATGTGCTTCTTTTGGGTTTTTGCAGAATATTTATGTAAATTTGCGACCCCGAAACCCGTTTACCGGATAAGGGTAAATACATCTTAAAAATGGCAAAGAAAGGCAATCGCATTCAGGTCATCCTCGAGTGCACCGAGCACAAGACAAGCGGTCAACCCGGAACTTCTCGTTACATCACCACGAAGAACAAGAAGAATACGCCCGACCGTTTGGAGATGAAAAAGTACAACTCCATCCTCAAGAAGATGACGGTTCACAAAGAGATCAAGTAATCAACCACGAAAACGAATAGGTCATGGCAAAGAAAGTAGTTGCTACCCTGAAGTCCGGCAAAGGCAAGGAATTCTCCAAAGTCATCAAGATGGTGAAGAATCCTTCTACCGGAGGCTATCAGTTCAAGGAAGAAGTCGTTCACAACGACCACGTTAAGGACTTCCTGAAGGAGAAATAATCGAGCCCGTTCATCCGGGACTGAAAAGCTTCTTTCTTCCGGAAAGAAGCTTTTTTCATATCCGTACTTATCAACTGTATCATGGGATTATTTGATTTCTTTTCAAAGGAGAAAAAGGAGAGCCTCGATAAAGGACTGGAAAAGACAAAGTCCAGCATGTTCTCCCGTATCGCCAAAGCGGTTGTCGGGAAATCCTCCGTCGATGCAGATGTTCTCGATGAGCTGGAGGAGATCCTGGTTTCCTCCGATGTCGGAGTCAACACCACACTTAAGATCATCAAACGGCTCGAAGAAAGGGTCGCCAAGGACAAATACGTCGGGACTGACGAACTCAACAAGCTTTTGAAAGAAGAGATTGGAACGTTGCTTAGCGAGAACAACACTGCAGGAGTATCGGATTTCTCCGTCCCCACCGGTGTCAAACCGTACGTAATAATGGTCGTAGGCGTGAACGGGGTAGGTAAGACCACCACCATCGGCAAGCTTGCCCATCAGTTCAAGCAGGCCGGTAAGAGCGTAGTGCTGGGCGCAGCCGATACGTTCCGGGCTGCCGCAATCGACCAGCTGGAAGTATGGTCCAAGCGGGTGAATGTACCCATTGTCCGACAGGAAATGGGATCCGATCCGGCCTCCGTGGCCTTTGATACGGTACAGTCGGCCGTGGCGCAGGGTGCCGATATCGCCATCATCGATACTGCGGGACGGCTCCACAACAAGATCAATCTCATGAACGAGCTGACCAAGATCAAGCGCGTGATGCAGAAGGTTGTTCCCGATGCCCCTCATGAGATCCTGCTTGTTCTAGATGCGTCAACCGGACAGAACGCCATCGAACAAGCCCGTCAGTTCACGAAAGCCACCGAGGTGAATGCCTTGGCGCTCACCAAGCTCGACGGTACCGCCAAGGGCGGAGTCGTTATCGGAATCTCCGACGAATTCAAGATTCCGGTGAAATACATCGGTGTAGGCGAGAAAATGGAGGATCTGCAGGCCTTTCACAAGGACGCATTCGTTGACTCATTATTCGGCAGCAATTGACAGCATGAAGACCAAGACGCTTAAGAAGAACAAGGTCAACGTCATCACGCTCGGCTGTTCGAAGAATATCTATGACTCGGAAGTGCTGATGGGGCAGTTGCGGGCCAACCGATTCGACGTGGAGCACGAATCGACCGATGATGATGCCTCCATCGTGATCATCAACACCTGCGGCTTCATCGACAATGCCAAGCAGGAAAGCATAGACACCATTCTTGACTTCGCGAAGGCCAAGAATGACGGGCGGATCGAACGTCTTTATGTCACAGGCTGCCTCAGCGAACGCTACAAGCCCGATCTGGTGAAGGAGATCCCCAATGTGGACGAGTTTTTCGGGACACGCGACCTTCCGAAATTGCTCAAGACCTTAGGCGCAGATTACAAGCACGAACTGATCGGCGAACGATTGCTCACAACACCGCAACATTTCGCGTATCTGAAAATCGCCGAAGGGTGCGACCGTCCGTGTTCGTTCTGTGCCATTCCCCTGATGCGCGGCAAGCATGCTTCGGTGCCCGCCGAACAGCTTGTGCAGCAGGCTACGTCACTCGCCGCAAAAGGCGTGAAGGAGCTGATCCTTATTGCACAGGACCTGACGTATTACGGACTGGACCTGAACGGAAAGCGTGAACTGCCGGATTTGCTTCGGAAGTTATCGGACGTAAACGGAATCGAATGGATCCGTCTGCATTATGCCTACCCGTCCGGCTTTCCGATGGAGGTGTTCGACGTCATGAACGAACGTTCGAACATCTGTAATTACCTCGACATGCCTTTGCAGCACATCACCGACAACATGCTCAAGAGCATGCGGCGCGGCACGACCAAACAGAAGACCATCGACCTGGTGAACAGCATCCGTGACAAGGTGCCGGGCATCACGCTGCGTACCACGCTCATCGCCGGTTATCCCGGAGAGACCGAACAGGATTTCGAAGAGATGCAGGAGTGGGTGAGTAACACCCGTTTCGACCGGTTGGGCATCTTTACCTATTCACACGAAGAGAATACGCATGCGTTTAGCATGAATGACGATGTGCCGGAGGAGCTGAAGCGCGAGCGTGCCGAGACCATCATGGGTATCCAGCAGCGCATCTCTGCCGAAATCAATGAGGCGAAAGTAGGGAAGACTTACAGGACATTGTTCGACCGAAAAG
>JBJOMA010000292.1:0-15338 GCA_046052625.1 Bacteroidota bacterium | reverse complement strand
GAGACCGCGAAGTCCGGATTCTATGGAAGGAATATCATTGGCAATGATCGAGGTGTCGGAAATGAGTATCACATCCCCTTTCAGGCGGTGCTTGTTCGCCACGATCCACGGACCGAGGTTGTTTGAACCGCACTCTTCTTCTCCCTCTATCATGAAACGGACATTGCAGGAGAGCGCATTGTTCTTCCACATCGTTTCGAACGCCTTGATGTGCATGTAGACCTGCCCTTTATCGTCGCACGAACCGCGGGCATAGATTTTTCCGTCCCTCACGGTCGGTTCGAAAGGCGGTGTCGTCCACAATTCGAACGGATCGGCCGGTTGTACGTCGTAGTGTCCGTAGACGATAACCGTAGGCAACTTCGGGTCGATCAGTTTTTCACCGTAGACGATGGGATGTCCTTTTGTAGGGCATACTTCTACGTTGTCGGCCCCCGCATCGATGAGCCGTTGCTTGATGAATTCAGCAGCACGTGCAACGTCTGCCGCATATTTGCTGTCAGCACTTACGGACGGGATACGCAACAGATCGAACAGCTCGTCCAGAAAGCGTTGCTGGTTGGATTTGATATAATCGTTCAGTTTTTCCATGATTATTTTAATAGGGATACAAAGATAGGAGATTGCCGCCATAAGCGGATGCCGTCCAATTATGTATTATATTAGGTGCCATGCAAGCGCGACGGACCGAACTGCTGATGGGCTCTGTCTTCCTCTTTCTTTCCCTTGGAGGCTTTTTTCAGCTTTCGGTGCTGCGCCTGTCCATGCACCATGCTGAACAACGATCGATTACCGGCCCTGGCTACGTTCTCCGATTGACAGAAAAAAGCTACAAAGAGCTCTTGCAGGATCGGGATGAACTTCGGATAGGCGGCTGCTGGTACGATGTCAGTTCCGTAGACAGCCGGGACGGGGAAGTCATTGTACGGCTTCACCGGGACGCGGGGGAGTCGTACTGGCGCGAACTCATGGAGCATGCTTCCGGCAAAACCACGGAAAAGAAAATGCCGGTGACATTCCTGTTTTACTATCTCACAAGTTCACGCACGATTTCCGAACCTGCTCCTACTGTGGAAAAAGTTACTACACCACGGGAGCCGTCTGTCATGCCGACACCGGTTGCAGACCTTTTTCGTCCGCCATGTTACTTCAGTACCGCTTGCTGAAGTCTTTTTTCGTCGCTGACGGAAAGTTCATGTCGTATTTTTTTACTAAGAGCAATGAAGAAATCCCATCGGAGTCGCTTCGCGATTCATCATAATTCCATATGCCATGCCGCTGATTATTTCTCTGCACACCTCCTTCAGTTTCTGATGGTTTTTACATCCTTATTGTTATCTCCGTTTATTTCGTTTGGAAGTCCTATCCAAACCGACTCCTTGCGTGGTCGTGACCTGGATGAAGTCGTCATTTCCGTCAACCGCATGGAGGAGGTCCGGAGCGAGGTAGCGGAGCAGGTCGCTGTCATCGATTCTGCAACGATCAGCCGTACCGACGCGGCTACGATGGCGGATGTGCTGCAGCAGAATGGCACGTTGTTCGTCCAAAAAAGCCAGTTAGGCGGCGGAAGTCCCGTTATCCGAGGATTCGAGGCCTCCCGTGTCCTGCTGGTGATCGATGATGTGAGGATGAATAATCTCATTTACCGTTCCGGGCATCTTCAGAATCTCATTACTGTCGATCCTTCCATTCTTGAGCGGACCGAAGTCCTCTTTGGTCCTTCATCGACCGTGTATGGCAGTGATGCGTTGGGAGGAGTCATCAATTTACGTACACGGCAGCCGCTTTTTTCAACCGACGAAGCAGTGCATACCCACGGCAGCGGGCATATCCGCTTAGCTACCGCTGCCAGTGAAAAAACCATACAGGCCAATGCATCCGTATCCGCCGGCCGGTGGGCTTCGTTGACCGCGATATCCCTCAGCGATTTCGGAGATCTTCGGATGGGCGAACGTGCCGGCACTCTTGATTCAGTTTGGGGCCAGCGGTTTTATTATGCAGACCGGATAAACGGTCGCGACACCTTGCTGAAGAATGATGACGTATTCATTCAGAGGAACAGCGGATATCGGCAGTATGACTTTCTGGAAAAAGTCTCTATTAAGACCGCTTCCGGTGCGGTACACGGATTGGATTTTCAGTACAGCACCTCCGGCGATGTGCCGCGCTACGACCGACTTACGGATCCGGCAGGAGCAGGATTGAAATATGCCGAATGGTACTACGGGCCCCAGCAACGGCTACTGACAGCTTACCGGCTGGACCGTCCGATGAACGGTTTCTTCAATCGTCTCAAGGGCGTAGCGAGTTATCAGTCGGTGGTCGAGAGCCGGCACAGCCGTTCTTTCGGCAGAGCCGTCCGTACCGATCGCACTGAAAAGGTCGATGTAGGAGCGTTGACGGTTTTTGCGGATCACCAGTATGATGAGCGACGCCTGCAGATCGGGTTCGATGCTCAGTTCAGTTCGGTCGATTCTAAAGCGGCTGCCGTTGACATCAACACCGGAGTATCTTCTTCACAATCGACGCGCTATCCGGACGGTGGTAACAGCATGTACTTCGCGGCTGTCTATGCGATGCACTGCCAGGAACTGAACGAGCATCTTTCTGCTGAACAGGGTATACGACTTACTCAAACCAATCTGCACTCGCAATTCAATGATACGACTTTCTTCCCCTTTCCCTTCACTTCGGTGAAGCAACAGAGCCTGTCCCTTTGCGGAAATGCTTCGGTCACGTGGCGTCCTTCGGAGAAGTTGCGTTTTTCATTGGTAGGGTCCACCGGTTTCCGGACGCCCAATGTCGATGATCTCTCTAAGGTTTTCGAGTCGATGCCGGGAAGTGTGATCGTGCCTAATCCGGAGCTCGGTCCGGAGCGTACATGGTCGGTTGAATTAAATACGGGTGCAAAAATCACGCAGAAGATAAATTGGGAGAATTCGTTCTATTACACGTGGTATGACGATGCGATAGTGACAGCGGCTTCCACCTTCAACGGTGCTGACAGTATCCTCTACGACGGAGCCGTCAGCAGGGTGCTGAGCAACAGTAATTCCGGTCAGGCGTATCTGTTGGGGTGCAACTCCTCCATCGAACTATCCATTGCGGCGGGGTGGAATATTTCAGGAACGGTGACCTATACTTACGGAAGAGTGATGAATGATACGGGCACTTCCCCGCTGGATCATATCCCGCCCGTATTCGGCAGGATCGGCACACGATACGCTTACGGTTCATTCGGAGCCGAAGCGTTCCTGCTGTTCAACGGAAAAAAAGACATCCGTGATTATTATCTGAACGGTGAAGACAATGAGCAGTATGCGACCTCTGTTGGAATGCCTGCGTGGTACGCCCTGAATCTGCGGTCCTATTATCATCTTTCGGATCACTTTACCGTGCAGTTCGGAATCGATAATCTGCTGGACCAGAATTACCGGACTTTCGCCTCCGGCATTCATGCTCCCGGAAGGAACCTGATCTTTTCAGTTCGAATCAACTATTGACCGCAGTCTAATGTAATCGAGTTGTGGCGGACTCGCAGTATAGAGATCAGATCAGTGACTGACCGGTCATCTCCGTCGGCTTGGTGATTTTCATCAAATCGAGGACAGTAGGAGCGAGGTCGGCAAGACGTCCGTCTGTGATCCGGTCGTGGTCGCGGTCGATCAGAAAAACCGGAACGGGATTGGTCGTATGTGCCGTGTTCGGACTGCCGTCTTCGTTTATCATATGATCCGCATTACCGTGATCGGCGGTGATGAGGAAGGAGTATCCGTTGCGAAGTCCGGTCTCGACGACTTTACGTACGCATTCATCTACGGTCTGGACCGCTTTCACTACGGCGTCGAAAACGCCCGTGTGTCCGACCATGTCGCAATTGGCGAAGTTCAGGCACACGAAGTCCGCTTCTCCCTTTTCCAGCTCGCTGCAAAGGGCCGACGTGACTTGGTCAGCGCTCATTTCGGGTTGCAGGTCGTAGGTGGCCACTTTTGGTGAAGGTATCATGATCCGTTGTTCACCGTTGAACGGAAGTTCTCTACCCCCGGAGAAAAAGAAAGTGACGTGCGGATACTTTTCGGTCTCTGCGATCCGGATCTGTTTCCGTCCGGCAGCTGCGATCACCTCGCCCAAGGTGTTTACCAGGTTGTCTTTTCCGTAAACCACACGGACGTTCCGATATGTGTCATCGTAGTTCGTCATGGTCACATAATGCAAGTCCAGCTTACTCATGTTCTGCTCGTGGAAATCTGCCTGAGTAAGGACTTGTGTGATTTCACGGCACCTGTCTGTCCGGAAATTGAAGCAGATGACTGCATCGCCGGCCTTGATTTTCGCTAAGGGTTCTCCGCCTGCATCTGTGATGACAGCAGGAAGTATGAATTCGTCCGTGATGCCATCTGCATAAGAGCGTTCCACCGATTTGACTGCCGACTCGAAAGCGGTTCCGGTGCCATGTACAAGTAAGTCATAGGCCTTCCTGACACGTTCCCACCGCTTGTCACGGTCCATCGCATAGTATCTGCCGATGACAGAGGCGATACGGCCTGTTGTCACATCCAGATGCTGTTCCAATTCTTTCAGGTAGCCGGCTCCCCCTTTTGGGTCCGTATCCCTTCCGTCCATGAATGCGTGGATGAAGACATCCGTCATCCCTTCCTGCTTGCATAGGGAGCACAACGCTTTGAGGTGGTCGATATGGCTGTGAACACCGCCGTCCGATACCAGTCCCATCAGGTGCAGTTTTCGACCGCTTTTCTTGGCCTGCCGAATCGCATCCAATAGCACCGGTTGCCGCAAGAAATCGCCCGAACGGATTTCAAGATTAATCTTGACAAGGTCCTGATAGACCACTCTGCCTGCGCCGATGTTGAGGTGGCCCACTTCCGAATTACCCATCTGTCCTTCCGGTAATCCGACATCTTCGCCGGAGGTTTTCAGTTCCGCATTCGGGTATTTGCCATAAAGTGAACTGATGAACGGCGGATGAGCGACATGGATGGCGTTGGAGGAATTGGCGGGTCCGTTTCCCCATCCGTCCATGACAATCAGTATGACTTTTTTGGATAGGCTCATCTTTTGGAATGATCTTCTGCAAAGATACGATCAAAATTCCGGAGCGTTCCGGCACAGGAGTCAGTCGGCCGACAACGGGAGGCGGACGCTGAATACGGTTCCCTTTGGGGTATTATCACTTATTGAAACCGTGCCCTTGTGTTTGTCAGTGATATACTTGACCAGAAAAAGTCCCAGACCGGTTCCCTTCGTACTGCGGGTGAGTTCGTCTCCCGAACGGTAGAATTTACGGAAAACCAGCTGTTTCTCCTCCTCCGGAATCCCGATTCCCGAATCAATCACGTTCAATTCGGCCTCTTTGTCTGTTCTACGAAGCAACAGCCCGATCGGAGTTCCGCCGGGAGAATATTTTACCGCGTTTTCAAGAAGATTGTTGACCAGTGTGGAAAGCGCACGCGGATCACCTATGACTGAAATATTTTCTTCGACGTCAAACTTCAGGGCGGGATGACTGGGTATGCGTTCAAAATCGAAACGGATCTCTTCCAGTAAATTGGAGAGGTCGACTTTCTCTTCGGCGAAGAAATGCTTGTCGTGATCAAACAGATTCGCCATCAGTACATTTTCAACCAGGTTGTTCAACCGTTCAGTGTCGACGAGGGCATTCCGGATGAATTGTTGCTGTTTCTCTTTGTCGAGTCCGTGGCGTGAAATGGTTTCGAGGTAGAGTTTGATCGAAGCCAACGGCGTCTTGAATTCGTGAGTCACGGAGAGCAGGAAATTCTGCTGCAGACGTACCAATTCCAGGTCTCTTCGGAAAGATCGTAGCGTAACGAAGGATCCCCATACGAGCAGCGACAGGAAAACCAGCCCCTCGCCAAGGATCATCAGCTTGCGATGTTCCAGTTTTTCTTCCAGTTGGAGAATTTCAGCAGACACTTCGGCGGAAGGCGGCGATTGCAGGAGCAACAGTTCGGTCTTCTGCCGATAGATGTCGTCATTGAGCGAAGTAAGCAGATACGCCCACCAGCAGAACTGTAAAATGACATAGGTGAACAGGATGTAAAGGATCGTGACCGGACGCATCGAAGCTAAAGTTACAAAAAGAAAAAGGAAGCGACTTAGCGCTTCCCTTTTCAACCAATCGGGGGAGATGTGGTTTTTCTTTGATTTCTTATTCGTGGTAATCGAACGAGGTGGTATTACCGTTCACCTGGCGGACAGGTGTCCAGGTTCCGTCTTCCTCCCGTTTTTCGATCACATAATATTCAACTCCGTTTTCCCAGCCGGTGTAGGGGGTCCAACGAAGATAGGTCCTGTATTCTTCGTCCATTTCGCCGTCCAATACGACGGTCGATGACGTGCTGCTCGGTGATTCGCCGAGGTTGCAGCCATTTACTGCCTGTACACGGTAATAATAATTCACATGTTGAACATCGACCGCAAGGTCCATGTAAGAGGTCTGTTCTGGGAGGACACTTTCCCGGAATACAAAGTTGGAATTATCGGTCGACCGGTATATATCGTATCGGATGACTTTTTCAGGAAGCACCGTCGGTGCCAGCCATTCTGTCAGCACATAGAGATTGTCTACGACGGTAGATCGGACCATGCCGGCCACTTGGTCGGCGACAGTCACTGCAGGAATCGCTAAGGCCGTATCACTGTACGAATTGAATGCGTTTCCACAGAGGTCCGTTGCGAGGATCCGGTAGGAGTAATCGGTTGGACAGATGAAGGTCGAGTCGATGAATTCCAGCGTGTTTCCGTCGACGGTTCCGATGAATTCGTACGGCTGACCGGCTTCGCAACGGAACACTTCATAACTTGATACGGTGCATCCTTGATACGGGGTCCATGTGACGTTAATAGTTGAACCTGCCGGCTGTGCGGATACGTTGACAGTCGTATGGGCCGTCAAATATTCCAGTGGTATGGAATAGCCGCAGTGGTCGATCGCCTGTAGTTTATAAGTGTACGTGTTAAAGAGTGTGTTAAGTCCGGTGTCCGTATAGGATGTCGTCAGTGTGAATCCGGTATTCGAAATGTTCTGTTCGATGTGAATGACTTCAAACAGGTTGTTTGCGGGATTGAGCCTGTAAAGAACGTAGGCAGCCAGATCAGGCGCCGGATTTATTTCCCAGATAATGTCGACGGTCGTATTCGACCGGACGGACACACTGTTGATTTGCGATTCGCTGGGCGGAAGCGTATCGTACGAACTGATCTGCACCTGCTGCGTGCTCATGGACGAGCAGCCATTGTCGTTCGTCACCAGCAGTGAAACGGTATAGGCTCCCGGAAGCACATAAACGGCCGATGAGATGGGATCCACAGATGCGGTTCCGTTGCCGAAATCCCATGCATACGAGGAATTGTAGGTGTTGAAGGACTGGTCCTGGAAGTTGATGAGTACCGGTGCGCATCCTTGCGCATCGGAGGACGTGAACGTGGCGATCGGGCTCAACAACGCCTCGACCGGCTGCTGCGAATAAGCCGTATCCGAACAGCCATGGCTGTTCACTGCAGTTAAAGAGACAGGGAATTGCCCCGGAAAACCGTATTGGTGAACAGGGGTCGTGTCGGCAGAGAAATCCCCGTCACCGAAATCCCATTGAAGTGAAGTGTATCCTTCGGAAAGGTTGACGGGTTGTACGGTAAACGGTATACAGCCCGACAGTGAATCGAGTGTGAACGCTGCGACGGGAGTCGGGTGTACGACGATTTCCCGTTCCAACTCGTGAAAGGATGAACAGCCTGCCGTGTCGTATGTCACCAAAGCGACCGTGAAAGAGCCGGTGTCCTGGTAGGTATGATGAGGATTCGCAACCGTGTCCGAGGTGCCGTCGCCGAATGTCCACATCCAGCTTGATGCCTGCAGGGATCGGTCCGTGAAATCGACGCGGAACGGCGCGCATCCTTCATAGGTCGATACGCGGAAATCCGTCAGGGGGCCAAGGACCCGGATGTATTGCTGACGGACGATGGAATCCGCGCAGCCTGCACCGGATGACGCAATCAGTTTGACGCTATAAATGCCGGGATGTTCATAGATGTGGGAGGCCGAATCGTTCGTAGATGTAGTGCTGTCGCCGAAATCCCACAGGTAGTCGTCAGCGAATACGGACAGGTTTTGGAAACGTACCAGCGAAGGAGCGCACGCGTACAGGTCGGTGGTCGAGAAATCCGCTACAGGCTCGACTGCATGGATGAATGCCTGCAGACGAAGTGTGTCGCTGCATCCTCCCAGCCAAGGATAGGTCCAGCTGATCAGTGTCACATCATAAACGCCCGGCACCGTATAGGTATGCTGCGGATTGACAGCGGTAGAGGTAGTGCCGTCTCCGAAGTCCCAAAGGTAATGGCTGGAGATGGCTGATCTGTTTCGGAACTGGACGGTATGCGGAATGCATCCTTTCCGTTGGTCGGCCGTGAAATTTGCGCTTAGTGGAGCGAACGGATCGGCGGTCGCCGTATCCCGACAGCCGTTGCCGTCGATGATGGCCAGTCGTACAGGACGGTACACATATTCGCTTACGGTCAGTTGCGGATTCTGAACGTTCGATGTATCGCCGTTGCTGAACAGCCAGCTCCAGCTTACAGCATTCGTACTCAGGTCATGATACTGTATTTGCATCGGCATACAGATACCGGGTGTGGTCCCGTTGAAAGCGGCATGTGCCGTATCCACTCGCACATACTGTGGTTCAGTCTGCCTGCTGTTGCAATTGTCTTTGTAAGCCTGGAGTGTCACGGTGTAACTTCCGGCGTGATCATAGGTGTGCGTCGGTTGGAACGCGGTCGAGGTGGTACCGTCGCCGAAATCCCATTGATAGGAATCGGCGTTTGCGGAGAGATTTATGAATGAGAGTGTGAGACGGTCACATGCTTGTCTGTCGTCTGCAGTAGTAAAGACAGCTTCCGGAAGGCTGACGGTAATGGGTGGAGCGTTCCAGGTCTGCGGGCAGCCACCGGCATCATAGGTCGTCAGCGTGGGGGAGTAGACCCCTTCCTGTTGGTACACGTGAGAAGGGTTGGCTGCTGTAGAAGAATCACCGTCTCCGAAATACCAGACGTATGCAGGGAAGTTCCGCATGCTTGTGAAGAAGCTTACCGTGTCATATCCGCAGACATCTGTCTCGGTCACCAGTATCGGTTCCTGGCTGCTGGCGAACAGTGAGGTAGAGACGGCACTTCGACATCCCGCCGTGTCGGTTACTGTTTGGGTGACGATGTGATTGGAGCTGCCCGAATTATATTGATGGACCGGATTTCGAAGGCTGGAGGTGTCTCCGTCTCCGAATTGCCAATGCCAGGTAGCCGCATTAAGTGAACTGTCCATGAATGTCACCAGGCCCTGTTGACAGTTCGTGCTCTGTATCGCACCAAAGCCGGCGGTGGGGCCGTAGACATGCACGATACTGTCAAGGAAGACGTGGATCGGTTGCCCGATGCTGTCGGTAATGAGCAGGAATACCGAGTACACACCGGGATTCCGGTAGGTGTGTGCCGGGAACTGTTCATTTGATGTTTCTCCGTCGCCGAAGTCCCAGTCATAGGAACGTGCCCCGGAAATCCGGTAATCCTGTGTAAAGGTTACATGGAGAGGCGTGCAGCCGAATTGTACGACCGGCGAACCCGGAGAACCTGGGTCGATACCGATCGTATCCGGATCGCCGAAGTCGATGACCGGTTGAATATAAGTAAGCGAACAGGGTTGATTGATGATAGTCAGCGTGATCGGACTTGTGAAAGGTGCCGTGTAGACATGGGAGGGGTTTTCGAGCGTTGAAGTGGTGCCGTCGCCGAAATCCCACAGCCAGGCGTTCGCATTGAGTGAATTCGCATGGAAGTCGACCGTACGCGGGTAGGAAGTATCCTGCGACGTGACGTAAAAATTGGCGCCAAACGGTTGGAAGTACACGCCGTTGTTTTGCATGGCGGAATAGGTACATCCGTCGGCAGTGGTCACATTCAGGGAAACGCTGTGATAGCCGCCTACATCAAACGTATGTGTCGGATGTTGGTCGGTGGAGGTCGTACCGTCCCCGAAATTCCACAGCCATGAAACCGCATTCAGGCTCGTGTCACTGAACTCAGCGATGTATGGAGGACAAGCTGAAGCCTCATGAGAGAATCCCGCGAAGCCGCCACGGATATCGAAACTGCTGAATTGTGTGATGTGCTGTACGCATCCTCCGCCCGCAGCGGTAGTTGTCAATGATACGGTAAAATTGCCGGGCGTGGCGTACGTGTGCAAGGGGTTTTGTAACGAGGAGGTGGTGCCGTCTCCGAAATCCCACAACCAGGAAACCGCTCCGAATGTCGCATCGGTGAATTGGGTTGTGAATGGAGCACAACCGACGGTGACCGGCGGCGGTACATATCCGGCTGCCGGGTTCATCGTTTGTATGTAGGCGGAACGGAACAAGGTGTCAGAGCAACCTGAAGGATCTGAAACAATCAGTCGTACATCGAACGAGCCGCTGCTTGTATAGGTGTGGACCGGTTGCGCAAGGGTAGAACTGCTGCCGTCTCCGAAGTCCCACGCATAGGTAAGTTGCTGTCCTTGCGTTAGGGCAGTGAATTCTACATCCAGCGGCGGACAACCCATCCGGTGCGATGCGTCGAATGCTGCGTGTGTCGAACTGACGGTCAGAGGTTGGGGATAGGTGACCGAGCTGATACATCCGTTTGTATTCCGGCACTGCAGGGTCACATTGTAATTTCCGCTGTTGTCGTAGGTGTGTGAAGGATTGGGAAGCGTGGAAGAACTTCCGTCTCCGAACATCCATGTGCAACTGTCGAAATTTTGCGAGGTGTTGGAGAAGAAAACCAATAGAGGTGCGCAGCCGGTCGACGAACTCATTGTGAAGGCGGCTACCGGTGCTTCGCTCACCACGATCGTAGTAGTCACTTCCGTCACGCAGCCGTCTGTGCCGGTCATCGTCAGCCTGACCGGGTAGTTTCCGGCTTGGGTATAAGTATGGTTGAAAGAGAACTGATTAGAGGTGCTGTTGTCTCCCAGATTCCAGTTGCTGACGGAAATATTCTGATTTGGATTGGTGAAACGGACGTCAAGGGGTGCACAACCTGTATTGATGTCCGTGTACAGAAGCGGACGGTATCCTTGACCGACCCGTATGTCCAAGTGCGTGTCGGAGGTGTCGTAACAGCCATAGGAGTTGCCCAAAATGACAGTTACCGGATAGGTCCCATAGTTGGAGTAACGGTGTGACGGCGCTGAAAGGTTAGAGGAGCTTCCGTCGCCGAAATTCCATTGCCAGGTCAATACGTCCGTATTCGTCGTGGAGAAATGGAAGTCCCGCGTACTGTCACAGGATGCGATCGTGTCTGCCGTTATGGTAGCATCCGGTTTCGGATAAATGGTGATGTGCTGACTCCTGGTCAGTACGTCGCGGCAGCCGAACTGATTTTCCGCTACGAGTGTGATAGTGAAGGATCCGGACTGGTGATAGGTATGAGAAGGAGATCCGTCTGAAGTAGTCGTGCCGTCGCCGAAATCCCAGATGTATCTGGCGGCGCCGGTCGATGAATTATTAAAAGCGATCAGGTTGACATCCGGGCATGCAGCGGTCGTAGAGACTGAAAAGTCCGCATCCGGATAATCGAGGACCGTGATGAAGTTTGAAAGCGTGATGCTGTCGTTTGCGCCGCCCGCATCCGCGACCACCAATGTGACGTCGTAAGTGCCGGGAGCTGTGAACGTAACCGTAGGATTGGCTACGGACGACATAGTTCCGTTACTGACAGACCATGCGCAGGTGGTCCATCCTGTGGAAGTATTCGTGAACTGTACTGTGAACGGAGCACAACCGGTAGTCTGTCCGGCCTGAAAAGAGGCCGTCGGGACTGCCATGGCTGATGCCATCCCTAGTAGAGCCACGAACAGCCCTGTTATACTTTTTGCAACATTCATCCCCCGATGGTTTTGCATTCAGAAATTGGCTACGGCAGCAATTAGCCGCAGCAGTGGTGGAAGCGGGTCATTTGACCTGCACCATCCTGTTTGATTTGTCTCTGAAGAGCGGATTCGCTTCCGGAGTCTTCACACCGTTAGGTTCCGCCTGAGCTACAAGCATCCCCTGGTCGTCGATCTGTTTGATGCGGTATTGCACATCGCCACCTGCAGGAGTAGGGTCCACCCAACTGTACAGTAATTCCATATCCGAGCCGATCCCCTCTTTAATACCGACAGGTTCGAACTCCTTACCGTCTGCGGAACGCTCGATTACATAGATGCAGTCGGACGAATTGGCCTTTACGATCCAGTTGAGGTATACTTTTCCTGAGTTGTAGACGGCGGTCTGCTTGGCGAATTCCAGCTTTCCCGGCTCTTTGTTGCCGTCCTGTGCGAAAACGCTGAAACTGGCGAACACCATCATATATAATAGGATGAGTTCGAGCGCGTAGACGAAGAAGTTGTTCTTGCCCGCCTTTTCCTGCAATGCCAAAGCCTTTTTCACAGGATTAAGGCCGTTTGCCGGGTTTTTAATGGATGTCTTCATGGTTTTGACTTTTATTATCAAGTTATACCCGTCAACACCCCTAGTGTTTTTCTAAACGGCCTTACAGCTTACATCTGTAAGAAAATGCCTTTTTTGTACTGCATTCCTGCGAACGAAACATAGAATTGGGCGACTGTCGGGTTATTAAAGGCCGTTTTCGAATTGATTTTCGGGTTGAGTCAATCTGCAAGGGTAGGGCCGCATTTCCCGATTGAATTTTGGAATTTCCTGTATCCATTCCGACATGGGGCCGTTAAAGACCTCTGAAAACCATCACTCATCAATTCCAAAGGATCATGGATACCTTGAACAAAACCATCAAGAAGCTTAGCGACACCGAGTACCAGGAGCTCCTCTCCGCAGTAGCCGGCCGCAAGAACAACAAGCCCTTTGTCGTATTAGAGGCGGCACGTAAGCACAACTACAACGAAGGACAGATGATGGAGATGTTGGGCGTAACTCCCAGCACGTATTATACATTGAAATCCCGCCTGAACGAGCGTATTGCGGAATACCTTTCCCGTAATGTGAACAATCCGATCAGCGTCCTGAAGGAGAAGGTAGCCATGGTTCCGGCGATGCTCTTCAGCAACGACCGTAGCGTAGCGATCCGTTCCCTCAAGAATCTGGAGAAGCAGCTGATCGAATACGACCTTTCAAACGAATTGATCGTCGTCTATAAGGCACTCGCCCGTTTGAGCATGTATAACGGCGACTACGATTATTATGAGAAGGAATACAACCGCCATGTAGCCTACTCGCTGGCTGTCGTCAAGGCGGAAGACCTATTCTATGAATTCGTTAAGCGGGCCGGAAGCTACCGGTTGAGCCATGACGAGCGTGATTTCGAGTCGGTGCAGGCTATTTTGCGTGAACTCACGAACATTTCCGAACTCTATCACGGACACCGTCTTTTCGTATTGAACAATGTCGTGCGGATCTACTTCCTCACCCTGTTCACTTCCCGTAAAGAGAACCTGCAAGCGCTGGAGATCGAAGTCGATTCCATCCTTCAGAAGATGAATCAGTATTTCGAGAAGTTTGAACTTGATACGTTCTACCAGAGCATCAAATTCCTCGTCGATTACATCTATTTCGAATACTACCAGCGTAGCGGTAATCAGGTCCGCGCCGACCACTATTATTCCAAAATCAATCAGGGCGTACCGGATATCGCTTCCAAGCCGGTGTTCAGTTTCTATGTGACCGAATACCTCAACTCAAAAGTGGAGCGCTTCCTGGTGAACCAGAATATCGATTCCCTTTCCGATATCTCTGCTGATTTGGAGAACTCCTTCGATACCACGGTTGACGAACCCTATCCCTTCATCTCTTTCCGTCAGTACCAGTCGATCGTGAAATTCTATCAGGCTGATTTCTCCGGCGCAGCCAAAGTCATCAACAACATGCGGAACGACCTTTCGATGAAGAAATTCATTTATTCCGATATCGAGAGCAAGCTCTTCCAGGCGCTGCAGTACTGCTTCATGGGTGAAGACGGTCTGTGCAACCAGCTCATCCAAAGTGTCAAGCGACAGATCCCGGACGACGATCGCCGTTACGATCCCGCGAACATGATGATCAAACTTTTGAAAGCTGCCACCAAACCGGAGGAATTCCGGAAAAAGGTCCGCAAGATCACCGACATCTACGATCAGTTCCGTGCACTTGCGCACGGCAAGGAAAGCATCCTTTGGTTCGTGAAACTGGATGAGTCCATGATCCGCCGGTTGGCCAATCCGATCAAGAACTGATTACATGGCATTGAAAAAAAATCGCCCGCTTCGTAAGAGCGGGCGATTTCATTTAAGGTCGATCCGTTCAGAAATTTATTGCGTCCAGATAACGCTCGCTGAGCGGCTTGTTGATGTATTTATAAACTAACGGGTTCGTGCTCGCCCGGTTGATGTCTTCAGGACTGATGGAAGAAGACAGCACTGCGATCTTGCAGGAATCCTTTACCGGCTGCGGTAACTTGGCATATTCTTCAAGGAATGCAAAACCGTCCATGACTGGCATGTTCAAATCAAGGAAGATGACTTGCGGAAAACGTTCGATGTCTTCTCCCAGTTCACGAAGATAAATCAAGGCTGCCTCCGCTGAATTCTTCACGACTACACCGGTGGAAAAATGGCTGGTGGTGATCATCCGCTCGTTGATGAAATTGTCGATGTCATTGTCATCGACCAGCAAAACGCGGCTGAATTTGTACGGCTTTTCCGGATTTTTCATCAGCAGTCGGATGGAAGGTGGTGGTGATGAGTGGAATCGAACCACTGACACAAGGATTTTCAGTCCTTTGCTCTACCAACTGAGCTACATCACCGTGTAAAACTACAGGAGCGCAAAAGTAGGAATTTTTTAGAACGGGCAAAAGGTAATTTTTACGCACCCGCTTCACCCTTCTTACGGGCATTTCAGGTATTACGAGTACCTTTCGGTACTGTTATGAGTCACTACTTGGTTATTGATCAGGGCAATACGTTGTTAAAAGCTGGACTTTTCAATAATGACCGCTTGCTGCGAACTCTTGTACTGTCAAGTCCCACGTTGGCTCCGATACGCAAGCTGATCGGAAAGATCCGTCCGGAGGCAATTCTACTCTCCACCGTCGCAGCGACGCCGGCTTCGTTTGTTAAATCGCTCCGTGCAATCGCACCCCTTACAGTTTTGGATAAACGGACTCCTGTTCCGATTCCTGTGCGATACAAAACCCCCGAGACCCTCGGTTCCGACCGACTGGCGGCTGTTATCGGTGCCCGGGCGCTTTTTCCGGGAAGGAATGTGCTCGTCATT
>JBJOMA010000291.1:0-13963 GCA_046052625.1 Bacteroidota bacterium | reverse complement strand
ACGCTTGATTTCAAACAGGCCGGCGACCATATTTTCCTGGTAGGTGAGTCCGTAGACGATATCGCCTGCTCTGAGTATCTCTACTCATGGCACGGTATCGAACAGACACCCGCCCCGCACTTCGACCTGGACCAGGAATACAAGGTCCAACAGGCAGTACGTAAACTGATCCGCAAAGGGCTGGTCAGCTCCGCACACGACGTGTCGGACGGCGGACTGTTCATCACCCTGCTCGAATCTGCTATGCCTCGCGGTCTTGGCTTCAGTATCGAAACGGATTTCGACTGCCGCGCCGATGCCTTCCTGTTCGGAGAGGCGCAAGGCCGGATTGTCGTCAGTGTTTCAGAGGAAAAGCTGGATGCATTCGTCAACGAGCTCGTGAATGCGGATGTGGAATTCTCCAACCTGGGCACCATACAAGGTACCGATATCTGTATCGACGAGGAGAACTGGGGTGCTGTATCCGACGCGAAAGCTGTTTACGATTCCGCTCTCGCTAAGCGCCTTTCCTGAGGTTGCGTTCCGGATTTCCCCTTAAGTCCTTCTGCCTAAATCATTCCTTTCGCTGGATCGCACCGGCCGCTAGCGAAATCACCGTGCCGAAGAGCAGGACGATGAAGAAGATCATGGATGCCTGCGTGTTCACATTCTGCAGGTCGCGACTGCCGGCATTGATGTCAGCGTTGAGTTCAGTCAACTTTTCTTCGTAAGATGCGGCATCCGTATATTTTTCATGTAGCTGTTCAAGTCGATGCTGATAATACCGCTCGCGCCATTCATCGCCTTTCAATTCCAGAAAAAGATAAACCGACAGGTAGACGACGACGGAAGCCACCAACGCAATCGTCCATCCGGTGGAGAACGCCTTGGTAAACGGGATCACGCCTCCGCATTCACGTTCCCGACGGTGCCGGATCCCCAGTGAAATGCCGGTTGCCAGCGATAACAGAATGGCGGCGTAGGCTATACCTTCCGCCAGATCAAAATAATATCGGCTGCCCCAAAGGGCATACGGCAGGAATAATAAGAAACTGAGGACGAGGCCCGCGATGGTACCGTAGCGGACCGTGATGTTCTTCCACATACACCGAGATTGGTCGAAGAAAGATAGAAAAATCAGACGCCCTTCCCAATCCTCTTTTTCACTGTTTTTACTCGAAAAATCAAAGTAACTTCCCGCTCCTTAACAATTAAAGAAATGCGCCTGCTACTTTCCGTCCTGTTGTTCTCCGTTACTTCTGTCAGCGCTGTCGCACAGCTACGTCCTACACCGGCCGGTGAGCGTCTTGAAGGCATCGCTCGCCGAAAAGCATTGGAAGCGAATTCGTACCTCAACAACATTCCGTTCCGTAACATCGGTCCCGTCATCATGAGCGGTCGCGCGGTCGATCTGGATGTCAACCCCGCGGATCCTACCGAGTTCTATGTCGCCTATGCCTCCGGCGGACTCTGGTATACCCGAAATAACGGCCAGTCCTTCAAGCCTGTTTTTGATGATGAAGATGTGATTACTGTCGGTGATTTCGCAGTCGACTGGAAGACGCATAACATCTGGATCGGAACCGGCGAAGTGAACTCCAGCCGCAGCTCTTATGCAGGAGTCGGCATGTATTTCTCTTCTGACTCCGGCAAGACATGGCAGCATAAAGGATTGCCGGAATCGCACCACATCGGCAAAGTCCTCCTTCATCCGTCTGATCCAAATACGCTCTGGGTGGCGGTGCTTGGTCATCTGTTCTCGCCGAACAGGGAGCGGGGTGTGTACAAAACGACCGACGGTGGGTCTACCTGGAAACAAGTACTGTCGGTGGATGATAATACGGGCGCTGTGGAGCTGCAGGCGGATCCGAAAAATCCGGATGTCATTTATGCGGCGATGTGGCACCGCGAACGTCGCACATGGAATTTTGTCGAGGGAGGCAGTACTTCCGGTATCTACAAATCGACCGATGGTGGTGCCAGCTGGAAACGAATCACCGTCGAAGGCTCCGGTTTTCCGACCGGGGATGGCGTCGGCCGTATCGGCATCTCCGTCTTTCCTGGAAATACGGATATCCTCTACGCGGTTGTCGATAATCAGAACAAACGCCCGGAGGATCCGCGAGATACTTCTGTTCTCACGGCTAAAGACCTTAAAGGCGTTTCAAAGGAGAAGTTCCTGGCATTGTCGGACGATAAACTGGAGTCATTTTTACGCGACAATGATTTTCCGGACAAGTATACTGCCAAGAAGGTCAAGGAACTTGTAAAGACCGATTCCGTCAAGGTGGATGCGGTAACCGATTATCTGAACGACGCCAATAATTCGCTGTTCGATACGCCGATCATCGGGGCGGAGGTTTACCGCTCGGAGAACGGTGGGGTTTCCTGGAAGAAGACCAATGCCGAATACCTCAAGCACCTGTTCTATACGTATGGTTACTATTTCGGTAAAGTGTTCGTAGCTCCGCAGGACGACAAGAAGATCATCTTGTGCGGCGTTCCGCTGATCATGTCACGCGACGGCGGCAAGACCTTCAGGACCATCGACGGCGACAACGTCCACGGCGACCACCACGCCGTCTGGATGAATCCAGCCAAAGACGGCCACCTCATCATCTGCAACGACGGCGGTATAAATATCTCCTACGATGACGGAGCCTCCTGGTACAAAGCGAACAACCCGCCGGTCGGACAGTTCTATTCGGTAAATGTGGACATGGCCAAGCCCTACAACGTCTATGGCGGACTGCAGGACAACGGCGTATGGACCGGTTCTTCGACTTCGGACTTGTCCTCAGAGTGGCAGCAGCAGGGTGAATATCCTTACCGCTTCATCATGGGCGGCGACGGTATGCAGGTGATGGTGGATACCCGCGACAATTCCACCGTCTATACGGGTTATCAGTTCGGATACTATTACCGCCTCGACAAGAACAATCCGGGGTACGACCATCCGATTCATCCGCGGAACGATCTTGGCGAGCCGAATCTGCGCTTCAACTGGCAGTCGCCGATATGGCTGTCAAAGCACAACCAGGATATCCTGTACTTCGGGTCTAATCGATTCCACCGCTCGATGAACAAGGGAGAGGACATGAAGACGCTTTCCGGCGACCTCACCGCTGCAGACAAGAAAGGCGATGTGCCGTTCAATACCATCACGGCCATTCACGAATCACCTATCCGCTTCGGGTTGCTGTATGCGGGAACCGACGACGGTCGGATCTGGATCAGTAAGGATGCGGGTCAGACGTGGAGCCGGATCGACAACATACCGCATGAATTCGCAGCGCAGCCCGGTTTGGATTTAGAGGATGTTACGTTGCCGAACGGTATATACGTTAGCCGCGTCGTCGCTTCCGCACATAAGGAAGGTCGTGTCTATGCCGTGCTGAACGGATGCCGCAGTGATCATTTCAAACCCTACATCTATGTGAGCGAGAATTTCGGGAACGACTGGTCAAGGCTTTCGGCCTCGCTCCCCATGGAACCGGTGAATGTGATACGCGAAGACGTCGAGAAGGAGGATATTCTTTATGCCGGTACGGATAACGGACTCTATGTCACGCTCGACAGGGGGAAGACCTGGATGACAATGAACGGCGGGTTGCCGCGCGTGGCGATTCATGATCTGGCGGTCCATCCGAGAGACGGTGAAGTCATCCTGGGCACGCACGGGCGCAGTATCTATGTGGCATCGGTGACGGACCTTAGAAAATTGGACGACAGTCTTCGCGGTAAACCCTTGGCGGTGGTCACCAGCGAGGATGTGACCTGGTCTTCCGGTTGGGGGAAGAAACGGGATGAGTATTCCGAAGCGGCGCAGCCCGAAGCGGAATGGTGTTACTGGTCCTCCAAACCCGGCTTGATGAAGTATATGTTACAATCCGAGGGCGGATTGGTGTTGGCTTCTGGCACAGACACCGCGGAGGCCGGACTGAATTATGGAAAGCTGAAATTGTCGGTGGATCCGAAGATCATCAGCCGGCTTCAGAAAGAATTGGCGAAGCGCGACCGGTCGAAGCCGGTAGTGTTGAAGCCCGCAGAAGATGGTAATTATTACGTACCGGAAAGCACCTACCGGCTTGTGATTGCCGATGCAGAAGGCGTCAGTACGGAATTCACCTTCAAGGTGGCGTCCAAGCAGAATAGAAAACGGGCAAGCGAAAACGCTTACCCGGAAGAGGATTGAGCAGGAAGGGTCTATTTCAGACTTCCTCTCTTTAAATGGGACGCTTTATTTCTTCTCCTTCAAGTCGCGGGAGATGAAATCCAGCGCCTTCTGCGGATCCAGACGTTTTGCGATGATGCGCTTCTGGTCGTCCAACAGGTAGATGACAGGCGTAGAGTAGATGTCGTAGAAATCACGGAAACGCGTCTGGTTGGCAGGGTCGGTGACGTTGATCCAGTCCAGGTTGTGCTCGCGGATGAACTTCTTCCACAGTTCCGGATCCGACTCGATGCCCACGGCGAACACTTCGATACTGACGCCTTTCGTCTTAAGGCTGTCATAGATATGGTGCAACTCCGGAACTTCCACTTTGCAGTGACTGCAGGTCGGGTCCCAGAAGGCGAGGATCGTATACCGCGCTTTGATGTCATACAAGCTCTTGTAGCGCATGGATTCCGGGACGATCGTATTCCCTTTTATCTGCACGTTCGTATCCAGCATCACCAGGTTGTGCGCCGGGGTGCCGAGGATGTTCGGCTTGATCTTGTCGACGCGCTCACGAATCTTGGCTTTCAAGGCGCTGTCCGCCCAATAGGCTTCATTGGTCAGGTAATAATTCTCGGCGATATGGACGAAGACTTTGTCGTAGCCCATGATGTTGGATGTCTCGTAGTAATTGGCCAGCGTGGCGACATGGTACTTGAATACTTCCTGATTGGCACGTGAGCGGATGATGATAGTGTCTACGGAAGGGATGATGGAATCCGGCAGAGGTACCGTAAGCTGCTGCGTATAGGTTTTTACTTTGTTGTAAAGGATCGGCGTGCGCAGCAGGCGCTCGTCACTGAAGTCCACGTTCTCAAGGAAGTGAGACTTGAAGTAGCGGAACTGGTAGGTGGAATCCGTGACATTTCCGTTCGCATCCTTGGGCGGTTCAGGGACATCCGGCTCCTGCAGTGTAAGGATGATCTTCGCCATGAATGTCTTCGGGTGATCGGCCACCAGCTTCAACCGGTATTGTTTCACATCCTTGTCGATGGCGGCGATCTGTTTTTTGATGAGTTCCGTCGAGTCCTTGTTGTTCTTGTTGTTGTCCAGCCGGTTCCGCAGGTCCTGATTCTGCCTTCCTTTCTCGATAAGGTATTTCTGGTGATCGCTGAACAGTTGGTTCTCTAATGATCCCGTCACTTTCAGGTGCCCGACATAATCCAGGGTGTCCGTTTCAACGGTGAACCGCTGTTCGTCGTTGATAAGGATTTCGAAGTAGGTCTTGTTGGGAAGTATCACCAGGTAGATGCCGCCGTCGAGGGGTTCTTTGCCTTTGAAGGTCATCCATCCGTTGTTGTCCACCTTGACAGTGTCCTTCACGTACTGCTTGTCGCCGTAGTGATTACCCAGGTAACAGATGGTGTCCTTAAGTCCGACGATGCGGACCTTGATTTCGTAGCCACCCGTTGCAGCGAGAGCGGTTCGGGCGATCAGAAACAGACCTCCTAGCAGGAGGAAATTGCGGAAGCGACGTAAATGCATGTTCATAGTGGATAATAACTGAAGCCGTCAATAAAGGTTACCGGCTATTGGCAAAAATAGAGCCGTTCAGGACCGGAAAATGAAAAATCGCTGATTTTTAGACTTTTTAACAAAATTAAGCGGTTGAAAAGCTGAAAATCGGTTTTAGACCTTTCCGACGGGTCTGATTTTAAAAAGAAAAGGCTGCCCGTACAGGCAGCCTTTCTGAAAGAACATACAAAAGGAGCTCAAAGGTTGCCCCGGATGGCCTGTTCGCGCTCGATTGCTTCGAACAACGCCTTGAAATTTCCTTTGCCGAATGATTTCGCTCCTTTACGCTGGATGATCTCATAGAACAACGTCGGACGATCTTCCACCGGCTTTGTGAAGAGCTGCAGCAGATACCCCTCGTCGTCACGGTCGACCAGGATGCCCAGCCGCTTGAGGTCCTCGATATTCTCGTCGATTTTTCCGACCCGCTGCTGGAGATCGTCGTAATAGGTCGTAGGGACGTTGAGGAATTCGACGCCGCGCTCCTTCAAAAGGGTAACGGTCTTGATGATGTCCTGGGTGAGGACTGCGATGTGCTGTACGCCTGCTCCACGGTAGAATTCCAGGTACTCGTCGATCTGGGATTTCTTCTTTCCTTCGGCAGGCTCGTTGATCGGGAATTTGACAAATCCGTTCCCGTTGGAGACGACCTTGCTCATCAGTGCGGAGTATTCCGTCGAGATGTCCTTGTCGTCGAAGGTGATGATCATCTTGAAGCCCAGTACGTCTTCGTAGAACTTCACCCACTTGTTCATGTCGCCAAGCTCCACGTTGCCGACGCAATGGTCGACGTATTCGAGACCGATCGGCTCGGACTTCGCAGAGGAGCGGGCTTCGCGGTACCCGGGCATGAACGGTCCGTTATAATTCTTGCGCTCGACGAACGTGTGGATCGTATCACCGTACGTATGGATCGATGCAGTCCGGACTTCCCCGTGTTCATCCGAATGCGTTTTCGGCTCTTCGTAGGATTTCGCGCCACGCGACATAACTTCGTAATAGGATTTCTCCGCATCGTCGACCCACAGGGCCAGCGTACGCACGCCGTCACCATGTCGGTGGATGTGGTCGGCCATTTCGCCTTCTGGACGGATCGGAGTGGAGAATACCAGCCGGATCTTCCCCTGGCGCAGCACATACGAAGCGCGGTCACGGATACCGGTTTCGGGACCTGCATAAGCGATCAGTTCGAAGCCGAAAGCGTGTTGATAATAGTAGGAGGCCTGTTTGGCGTTTCCGACCCAGAATTCAATGTGATCGGTACCCAGCAGCGGAAGGAAGTCGGTCGACATGGTGTTATTTTCTTGAAATCCGTAATGCAAATATCCTGAATATCAGCCAATCAGACAACTACCGGCGACGCGGTGACTGTCCGCGCTCTTTGGCCATCTGCTCCAGCCGTTGTTGGAAAGAGGATTTCTTGACAGGCTTCTTCTTGTTCTCCTGGATCTTCCGGTGGATTTCCTCTTCATCCGTAAAGGCTTTGAAGAGGTACTGCTGACCGAAACCGAAGACGTTGCTCAGGAAGTAGTAATAGCTCAGACCGGCCGAGTAACTGTTGAAGAAACCGAGGAACATGATCGGCATGAGGTACATGATCCACTTCATCTGCGGGTTCGCTCCGGCCGTCATCTGCATATTCATCCGCGTGTAGATGAGCGTCGATACCGTCATCAACAAGGTGAACAGACTGACGTGATCGCCGTAGAAGGGTATGTTAAACGGAAGGTCCAGGATCGAATCGTAGGTCGACAAGTCGTGCGCCCACAGGAACTTTTGTTGCCGCAATTCGATCGAGGAAGGGAAGAAGCGGAACATGGCGATCAGGATCGGCAGCTGCAGCAAACCGGGGATGCATCCGCCCAGCGGATTCACACCGGCGCGCCGGTACAGGTTCATGGTCTCCTGCTGCTTGCGCATCGGGTCGTCTCCGTATTTCTCGTTTAGCTCCTTCATTTCAGGGCCTAGTACTTTCATCTTCGCCTGCGATTTGAAGGAGCCGAAGGTCAACGGCAGGATCACGATCCGCACCAGAACGGTAAGCAGCAGGATGATGATGCCGTAGTTCAGGTGGAAGCTGTCCAGGTAATTGAATGTGGGAATCACAAGGAACTTGTTCACCCAGCCGAAGATGCCCCATCCGAGCGGAATGAGTTTTTCCAGTTCGAGGTCGTCGATTTTCTTCAGTGTCTGGTAATGGTTCGGTCCGATATAGAACCGCATGCCGTATTGTTGAACCGGTTGGTGGTTATACGGCAGCGCGATGGAGGCCGACATCGTCCGTACATTGTTCGGATCTTCTTTATCGGTTACGGTCTCCACCATCGGCGACTCGAATGACTGGTCCGATATAAGCGTGGTGTTGAAGAAGTGCTGTTTGAAGGAGATCCATTTGACTTTCGTCTTGAGGGATTCCTTCTCGTCTTCCGTTTCCGAGAGATAGTCTACATCTTCCTCCGAGAACCGGTAATAGACTGTGGAGGCTGCCCTTTCGCTTTCCACACTCTGTTCCTGGCGGACAAGCTCGTCTTTCCAGTCCAGATTCAAATAGGTGGAATTGCTGTTCACTACATCCTGTAATCCGACGGCGGAGATATTGAATCCTAGCAGGTAGCCGCTTTTAGGCAGCGAATAGCGGAATTCGAGGTATCGGCCTTCGCCCGCGTCTGCACGCAGCGTGATGCCGTTGGAATCCGAAGCGGCCTGACGGAAGTACAATTCCGAAGAGTTGATGATCCGGTTACCGGCTGTGAACGTCAGGTTGAAGCGGGAGGAATCGGACCCGAGCAGTCGTACCGGCCGGCCGTCCCATGTCTTGTAATCCTTCAACGTAGCGCTCTTGATACGACCGCCTTTCGTTGAAATGTCAAGGCGAAGGACATCGTTGTTCAACTGGAGGTTTTCTTCGATGCCCGTCGCTGAGGAACTGAAATCGCCCCACTGTTCCTTGATGAGTTCGGCTTTTGCCGAATCGGAAAGCGGCGTAATAATGGTGGAGTCGGCGGTTGCGACGGTATTGGCGGCCCGGGCTTTACGTTGAGCCGCTGCTTGTGCCTGTTCTACGGCAGTGATGGAATCGCGCTCTGCCTGCATCCGGCGAATCTCTTCTTCGCTCGGTTGGGTGTAGATCGAATAGCCGATGATCAGGCCTCCGATCAGTAACAGCCCGATGATTGAATTACGGTCCATAGGTTGGGATAAGGACGGCAAAGATAGGAAAAATAGGGGCCTTGCTTGTTTTGAATATCAAACGAATTCAGAGGTAAACAGCTGGATTTCAATGCATGGAAACGCCGGCTGGTTTTATTGATATGAAATGAAGATGGACATTAAAAAAAAGAGGCTGCCCGTTCAAGGCAGCCTCTTTTAAGTCAACTTGTAGGGATGATCATTGTTTTGTGAAGCGGATCAGTCGTGCATCACCGCTGCGGTCCAAACGCTGGACACGCAGGAAGTAGATGCCCGGAGCCAGGTCGGAAACAGACGAACGCAGACTGTTGAAGCCGCTGTCAACGCTGGAGCGCTCCGCTTTTACGACGTTTCCGAGCATATCGATCATTTCCACATCAACGATACCCTCCGTGTTCTCATAGAAGGTGTAGGTGATCTTTTCGGAAGCGGGGTTCGGGAAGATCGCCATCTCCGACTTGGAACGCATGCAGTTCAGGACCACCGGATCCGAATACGTTTCAGAACCGTTGATGTCCACCTGGCGCAGGCGATAGTAGACGACACCATTGCACGGTGACTTGTCCAGCCAGGAGTAAGTACGCGTGGAGGAAGTGGTTCCGGGGCCGTAACCGTCCACGATACCGATCGATGTGAAGTGTTCACCGTCGTAGCTGCGTTCGACATCGAAGTAGTCATTGTCTGTTTCGGAAGCGGTCGACCATCTGCAGAGATTGCCGATGTCGGTCTGCTCGGCAGTGAACTCGATGAGCTCGACCGGCAGTGCAGTGGCGAACTGTACCGTCGCGTAATTCGTGTAACCGGTCGTGGTGGCGTCATACTGGTAACGCTTCGAGTATGGACGAACCGGAGGCGGATAGGTGTTGTTACAGGGGCAGATAGCCTCCATACGCCATACGCCGGTTCCGGTACTGTCCTTCATGATGGTGAGCGCGTCCAGTCGGCCGGCCGCACCTGTCGTGTAGATGTACACATTGCTGCCCGGCAGGATCGGAGACGTCGTCGGCACACTGATCGTGATGGAGGTAGCTGTGAAGGCAGTTAGTGTAGCACCGGTCGGAATGTTCGGACCGAGTACGTTCATACCTACGGCCAGACCGGTGATGTTCGCACCGGCGAACGGAATCACGTTGCTGGCGGCACCTTGTCCGGAGCTGGGATAGGAAGCAGAGGTGTTGACGCCTCCGTAGGTGCTGAGGTTGTTGTATACGGTGAGGTCGTAAACGCCTGTCGGCGTCGTGGTGCTGGAAACGGAATTCCAGTACCCGTGCGCTAATGCGGGGCGTACGCTCCAGTCATAGACACCGCACTCCAGCGGTGGGAAGGCGCCGTTCACAAGCGGAAGGTTGCCACCGCCCCAGCTGAGGAAGCGCATCGCCAGCTGGTAGGCCGACGAAGGCATGGTGGTGAACTTGAGTTCGGCCAGCTGCGCACCCGTGGCGGTATTACCTACCGGGAAGGCGTAAGCATAAGGAGTGGCTCCGGCCGTTCCGAAGTACCGGCGTAACCATCCGTTTACGAAGCTGGAGAAGAACTGCGGCGAATTATTGATGCCCTGCAATACCGCGCCGGAAGCAGTGTTCATGACAACCGTCTCACATGCGGTACCGGTGAGGATCTGTCCTTTATTCAAGGTCAGGACACCGCCCGTTCCGCAGATCAGGTTGCTGAATCCGTTATTCGCGAGGGTAAGGGTCGAAGTTCCACTGGCCTGATTCATGGTCACGTTGTTCAGTGTCAGGATGCTGCCGGTGTTGGTGAATAATTGGATGCCTCCTGCGAATTCAAGGGTCGATCCCCCTGCACCTGTGCCTACGTTGATGAAGGTGGTGTTGCCGTTGAAGTTGGTGAAGTTCCGGAACACCCGCATGATCTTGTTGTTGATGTTCAGGATACTGGTACCGTTAACAGTGGAGAAACTGCCGCCGATATCGACGTTGTTGTTGAGTTTGACCTCACCACCCGGCTTGTCGACGATGAAGTTTCCGAAGCGGCTGCTTCCGGTGAAGTTGCCACTGACGTTTTGAATGTTACCGTTTCCGATGAATCGGATGTTGGAGGTGGGGCTTGCTACCAGTGCGCCGTTGTTGGTGAAGTTGCCGCAGATGTTCAGCGTGGCTCCTGCAGCGAGGGTCAGCGTCGCACCCGGACTGATGGTCAGGTTCTGTACCGTGTCGTTCGCTCCAGCAGGAATGGTCGGCTGGATGAGACCCGGTAAGATGGTGGCGCCATAAGCGCAGGCAGGAGTACCGCAGCCACCCCAGTTGCCCGAGTTGTTCCACTGGTTGTTACTTCCGCCCGACCAGTTCAGCGGGTTCGAGGCCACCTGCGAAAGGACGTTCGAGTTGGCGAAGCTGAGGGTGAAGCCGGAAGGTGTAGGAGGGATCGTCGACGTCGGGTTCGGCGGAGAATTATTGATCATCAGCAAGTACGTTTCTCCCGCATTCACGGTCAATGGCTGAGCGTACGGAGGATCGGTCACGTTACAGTTGACGCATGCTCCGGAACCGTTCATGCCGGTGGTGGCCGAGGTGGTCACCAGGTCGTTCGACCAGTTACACGATATGATCGGTTGCGTATTGGCAAGAACCGCAGCGCAAGCAGTGCTGTTCGGAGCACCGCCGATGCCGGTCTGTCCGGTGATGTTCCAAAGTGCCCAGTCGAAATTCGCGGCTCCCGTGGTCGGGATGATGTCGAATTCCAACAGGCCGGTGGTGCCGATGTTGAAGTAGAACCACGCAGAGTTGTTCTCGCGTGCACCCGTTCCGGGGATACAACCGTAATTGGTCGCGCCGCCCGGACCGAGGTCGCAGTAGTTGCCCGTTCCGATGAATCCGGGTGCACCGAATACGACGGAGTCGGAACAGATAAGCGTAGCCGTCGGGCAGTCCTGCTGAGGTGTAGGAGGTAGTGCGGTTCCCACATCGGTGTAGCCGATGCTGAAAGTTCCGGTGAGCGACTGGTAGCCGTCAACTAGCACATAATATGCGTTACCCGGAGTCAGACCGGTCGCCAGGATCTGCGACGCATTCGTGCCGAAGCCGCACGTCTGATAGTTGTCGTTACAGGCGATCGGGTTGGCGGGTACGGAAGCGCAAAGACCAGCAGCACTGTAAATGGCGATCTGGGTGTTGCTGAGCGTACCAAGTGAAGTGGTCACGATCGCAGAATCGTTGGCGGGCACGAATTTGTACCAGACAGTATTCGCAGATCCGACGGTCCAACAGCTCGGGTAAATGAAAGGGCTCTGACCAGGCGGGTCGTAGGCGCTGGTCGCGCAGGAGTTATAACCGTTGTAGGTGATGCCCGGTGACATTACAATAGCGTTACAGGGGTCGTCGTTCGGAGGGATGCCTAACGGACAAGGGTCGAACACGCACAGGCTGAACTGTCCGGTCAGACAGTTTTTAGCCCATACCCTGACATATACGGTGGAGCCGGCCGTCGCCGCTACAGACAGGAAGGGCATGCCCAGATTCGTACTCGAGTTGTCATCGCAACCCAACAGCGTCCAACCGGTCGTGCTCACGCAGGCTGCCGGTGGCGAGTACACTGCGATGGCTGCATCCGGTATGGTGATCGATTGCATATCAATGGTGATCTGCCCGGAAGCCGGCATCACCACAGAAAACCAGACATCACGAGCAGATCCGCAGGAAGTGGTGAAGTTGCCGCAAGTGGGCGCCGGAGGACCTGCTGTAATCGGCGTGGAGCTCGCACAAACAGTCGTATAAGGCCCCTGGTAGGCGCAGCTGCTGCCTACAGTGAGAGGAATGGCTCCCAGTGTTCCGTTGGGACAATACTCGTCGTTCAGTACTGCCTGGCTGCAGGAGGCTTCGATACAGAAGGAGAAATCACCAGTGCGCGTTGTGCCGCCGAACCAGTTGTAATGCCGTACATACAGCGTCTCGCCGGGGACAAGTCCTCCGAGCGAAAGCTCGGGCATCAGACCGGGACCATTCAAATCGTCGCAGCCCAACTGGACCATCGAGCTACATTGTCCTGCGGGGTTCGGACGGTAAACGGCCAGGTTATCATCGAATATGGTGCCTGATTGCGTGGTGAATGTCATACCGGTGATTCCGGCAGGAACCACTACGCGTACCCAGATGTCGTTAGAGGGCAGGTAACCGGTAGATCCGAACGTGCCATTGCCAAACGGCCAACAGTTGTAGGGGTCGTGCAATCGGGTAATGGTGATAGTCGTGCCGACCGTGACCTGTCCGGTGATCTGGTTGCTCAACGTGATGGTGTTTCCGGAGATTGCGGTGATGAAGGTGCCTTGGGGAATCGGATTGCCGAAGTTGTTAGGGTAAATGACCACGTTCATGCCCACCGCAAGACCGGCAGTGGAGTTCAGGGTGATGGTATTCGATCCGGTGGAGGCGAGTACGCTTGCAGTGAAGGTGACACCATAGTTGGTCGGTGTCGTACAACGGAAAGACATGTTGGTATACACACAGGCGCCGATCGGGGAGACCGGGAAGTTCTGTGTGATCTGGCAAGGATCGTCGGCTTGGTAGGGATTAGGAGAGGAGTTGGGTCCCGGATCATAGGCAGTGATCTGGAAGGTGCCGTCCGTCGTGAAACGGCTATACGGCCAGATCCGGATATACACAGTCTGACCGGGTGTCAGTTGTCCCTGACAATAGCTGACTTCGGATGCGAGTCCGGGGCCGCCGTCATCGTCACAACGTATGGCGGTAAGCGAATTGCAACTGCCGGTATACACTTCCATGACCGGATCGGTGAGTGTTCCGGTCTGCATGGTGACAATCAGTCCGCCGGAGGCGGGTACGACTACCGAGTACCAGACATCGTTTCGGCCGGGTGATGCACCGTAGGTGATGATGGCCTGGGTCGTCGGGGCAGGAAGTGCCGGTGTGCCTGATCCGACCACCAGTCCGCCGACCTGACAACCGGGCGTCGTTGGGAGGTTAGGGAAATAACCGAAACCACCGTTGGTGATGAGAATCGAATCAATAGCACCGTTGGCATCTGTGATGACGGTTACTGTGGCGCCGGTACCTGCACCGAAGCCTGAAAGCTGAACGCCGGTAT
>JBJOMA010000290.1:0-2594 GCA_046052625.1 Bacteroidota bacterium | reverse complement strand
GCTGATACGCTCGCCGACAGCTACATTGTATACCGTATTCACAGCTTCCGGATGAGAGGAGAAAAAGGCGCATAAATTGGCCTGCACGGCATTGTCGACGTAGGTGAAATCACGCGTCTGTTCACCGTCTCCGTCTATTTGTGCTGAGGTGTTGTTGAGCGCCGCTTTCATGAATAGCGGTATGACTGCTGCATAGGGGCCTTCCGGACGCTGGTTTGGACCGAATACATTGAAGTAGCGCAGACCGATGCATTCTATGCCATAAGTGGGGGCGAAGACGGTCGCGTACAATTCGTTGGTCAGCTTACTGACGGCGTAAGGAGAGAGCGGTCGTCCCAGTTCTTCCTCCCGTTTGGGAAGTCCGGGATGATCGCCGTAAACGGAAGAGGAGCTCGCATAGACGAAACGACGTACACCGGCATCTTTTGCTGCAGTCAACATGTTCAGGAATCCGGTGGCATTCACCGAATGAGTGGCGAGCGGATCCTTCACAGAGCGCGGTACGGAACCGAGCGCAGCCTGGTGGGATATGTAGTGAATACCCTGACAGGCTCTCTTGCACGTTTCAGGGTCGCGGATATCGCCTTGTATGAATTCGAAATTGGATAAATGACGGAATGCCGCCAGGTTATCAGCTGTTCCGGTGGAAAGGTCGTCCAGTACCCGTACATGCCCCGCACCGTTTCCCAGCAACCAGGAAACGAGGTTGGAGCCGATGAATCCGGCACCGCCTGTCACCAGAAACCGGAGGCCGGCCAGGTCTTTCTGTTGGAAGGCTCTTGTCACTATCGTTGATGGTATTGTTGTTCGTAATAATGAAGGTAGTCGCCGGAGGTGACTTGGTGCAGCCATTCTTCGTTTTCAAGATACCAGTCCACTGTGAGTTCCAGTCCTTTTTCGAAGTCGAGCGATGGATTCCAGCCTAATTCATTTCCGATTCGTGATGCATCGATGGCATACCGGAGGTCATGACCTGCACGGTCTTTCACGAATGTGATGAGTTTTTCGGAAGTGCCTTCCGTCCGACCTGTTTTCCTGTCCATGATCCTGCAGAGAAGACGCACGAGGTCGATGTTCTTCCATTCGTTGTGTCCGCCGATGTTGTAGGTGCGGCCGTTCTTTCCGCTGTGGAAGACCTTGTCGATGGCTGCGGCATGGTCGATCACATACAGCCAGTCGCGTACGTTTTCGCCGGTACCGTATACGGGAACCGGTTTGCTTTGCTTGATGTTATGGATGGCCAGAGGGATCAGTTTTTCCGGAAACTGACAGGGGCCGTAGTTGTTCGAACAGTTGGAGATCACTACGGGCATGCCGTAGGTGTCGTGATACGCCCGGACGAAGTGATCGGAGGAGGCTTTGGAGGCGGAGTAGGGACTGTGCGGATCGTAAGCGGTATCCTCCGTGAAAAAACCTTCCTTTCCTAACGTGCCGTACACCTCGTCTGTAGAGATGTGATAAAACCGTTTGCCTGCGAAGCCGTCCGATTTCCAGGAATTCCGGGCGGCATTGAGAAGATTGACTGTTCCGATGACGTTGGTCGTTACGAACTCCAGCGGATTTGAAATACTCCTGTCGACATGGGATTCCGCAGCCAGATGAATGACTCCGTCGAACTTCTCTTTTCCGAAAAGCGCTTCGATGAATTCCCTGTCTGTGATATCTCCTTTGACAAACCGGTAATTCGGCATCGACTCGATATCCTTCAGGTTGGCGAGGTTGCCTGCATACGTGAGCTTGTCAAGGTTGAAGATCCGGTAGTCCGGATAGTTGCGTACAAAAAGTCGTACGACGTGGGAGCCGATGAAGCCGGCGCCTCCGGTGATAAGTATGTTCTTATGCCCGTTCTGCATGCGTCAGACAGTTAGGATGGTCTTCAGGCGCATTTCCCATTCCCATGCGCTTTTTACGATTTCTTCAAGGTTGGAAACGGTCTTCCAGCCGAGCTCTTTTTCAGCCAAATCCGTGTCCGCCCATATTTTCGGCAGGTCGCCGGGCCGGCGGTCTCCGATATTAACTGCAAGCCGAAGACCGGATGCTTTTTCAAATGCCGTAATGACTTCCAAGACCGACTGTCCGTTTCCGCTTCCGATATTATAAACGGAATAATTTCCGGCAACATTCTCTTTCCTTACGAGTTGTTCCAATGCGGCTACGTGGGCTTTCGCTACATCGGTCACGTGGATGTAGTCACGGATGCAGGTGCCATCCGGCGTGTCATAATCATTTCCGAAAACTGTCACTGGCGATTTTCGGACCGCTGCGCGAGTGATAACGGGTACCAGGTTGGAAGGAGGGTTCAACGGATATTCACCGATCAGCCCGCTTTCATGGGCACCTGCAGGATTGAAGTAGCGCAGGGAGACACCATTGAATCCGGTGTGCAGACAGAAGTCGCGCAACAGCTGTTCGCCGACCTGTTTGGTGGTGCCGTACGGCGAGGCGGCCGGTCCGAGTGGCTGATCTTCGCGTACAGGTAAAGCGGGATTGTCGCCGTAAACCGTACACGAGGAGGAGAAAACCATATTTCGGACTCCTGCTTCCTGCATAGCTCCCAACAGATTGATCATGGAGCCGATGTTGTTCCGGTAATA
>JBJOMA010000289.1:0-4085 GCA_046052625.1 Bacteroidota bacterium | reverse complement strand
TGTCGCCGGACTTCTCGCACATTCGGTACAACTGGTAATAACTCTGCACCTCGAACTTGTTGCCGGGATAGCGCGCCAACAGTTCTTCGAACATGCGTATGGAGCTTGGCACATCGGACAGCTGCTCGCGGTAAAGCATGGCCGCATTGTAGTAGGCATCGACGATCTTCGTGGTGGACTTCTCGAGCGCCTCGACGGTCATCGGCACGTTCTTCAACAGGTCTTTCTTGAGGGCTTCCGGATCGGCTTTTTTTGCAGTGTCCGCTGCAACCTGATCGCCCTCCTCTTTTACGCCCTGATCAGTATCGGTGAACGCGGCCGATTCTTTGTTGATGCGCCGCCAGTTGTCTTCCAGCTTGCGGTTGCCCCACCGCTTGGTGAACTCGTTGAAACCGAAACTCACCGCCTGCGCATTGTAGAAGTACCAGTTGGATCCGGATTGCTGGTTGAACTGGTTGATCTGGTTCTGCTTGTCGTTGTTGAAGATCTGATTCGCCTGCGTGGACCGCTTGGCTTCCTCCTCCTCGGCTTTCTTGCGCTTGGCCTCCTCCTCGCGCTTCTTCAGGACATCGGCAGCCATCTTGTCCAGCTCCTCAGGCGAGCGCTTAGCCAGTTGCTGGAGACTGTCTTCTTTGGCGATGGTGTTCAGGTATTTGATCAGCTTGGTGAGACTGTTACGCCGTTGCAGGATTTCGGAATAATCCGGGTAATCGTTCGCCATGTTGGTGATTACGCTGTCGTAGTAGGCCTGCGCCATGCGGTAATCGGGTTTGGCGAATTGCATCTTGGCAAGCTCGAGATACGACAGTGACTTCTGGTTCTTGTTGGTCGTGCTGCTGCGGATGGATTTGTTCAGGTAACTGATCTCGTCCTCCAAACGGCCCTCCTTCTTGGCGATGCCGGCATGAGCGAAGTAAATCTGGTCGAGGAAGTCTGCGTTAGCGGGATCCTTCTCAAGCCGTTCCAATTCCCTCTTGACTTCCTCGCTATTGCCGCTGCCCGCATCATAACAACGCGCCCGGTTGATCCTTGCGTTGAAGGCCATCTCATACTTCGGATTCATCTTGATGATCTTCGAGTAGAGGGCGAACGCTTCCTTATAGCGGTCCTGCTGCTGATATAGCTGTGCGAGAATGAACATGAAACGGAGGCGGTCTTCCCGCAACGGCGCCTTTTCGGCGGCGTATTTCAGGTGGTCGATCGCTTTCTCGTAGTTACGGACCTGTACATAGAAATCAGCTGCCGTTGCTTCCAGCTCCCACTTATGACGCTTCGGAAAGTCGTTGATGTTGCGGAGGTAGTCGAGTTTGTTCTCGGCCTCGTTCAGCTGGGTAAGTTCCAGATACGTCTTCGCGATCCACATCGAGGCGAGGTAACGGCCTGATTCGCGCTTATAGGTGAGCTCAACGTAATTGAACGCCTCCATGGCGGGGAAGTATTCGTGCTTGAAGAACATGGCCTGGCCGTAACGGAGCCAGTTGTCGTCGATCCAGTGTTCAGACAGGGGTTTCTCGTTCCCCCGTTTGTCGTACATGGTATGTTTGGAAATGACGGTGGAAACGCGCTTGATCGCATCGTCCATCTCCGGGTAGATGGATTTGGCCTTTTCTGCATTCGCGTAGGGGAAGACGCGTAAAATCCGATCGTAGGAGTCCGTATGCTGCTGCGCGAGCTTCGCTTTCCCTTCGTCGATCTTCAGACCGGCATTGTAATAGCCGTTGTAGTGAGCGGAAAGGTTATGACAGGTACGGTTAATGAAGGTATCCTTCGTCTGGGAACACCCCGGCATGACCAGCAGGGCTGAACCGACAAAAAGCGAAAAAAAACCCGGGAACAGGCGCTTGAAGCGTCGAGGATACATCAGGGAAACCTATAACTGCAAATCTGCGAAAATATTTTAAAAATTAGGGTATAAAGGCCCCTGTGGCGACAGAAGTACGCTGATATTGGACGTATTCCACGAAACGAAACCGAGTGAATTGAATCCCTGCCGGGAAAAGAGTAGGTTTGAAGTCCAAAATGGCCGAAAAGAGAAAGAAAAAATGGATGCAGCGGTTGAAAAACCGCTACCGGATGGTCATCATGAACGAGGACACCCTGGAAGAAAAGGCGTCCTTCAACCTGCGTCCGATGAACGTGTTCGTGGCTGTGGGACTGGGAATCATTCTCCTCATCACCCTCACCACCTTCCTGATCGCCTTCACGCCGCTGCGGGAGTACATCCCCGGCTACGCCGACCTTAAAAGCCGCCGCCAGATCAACAATCTGGTGATCCGGGCGGATTCGCTTGAACGCGCCCTGAACGCCCGCGACCTTTTCCTGGTGAATCTGCGCAATGTCATCAACGGACAGATACCGGTCGACTCTGTGGTCGAAAAACCGGAAGAGCTGCAACGCTTCGATACCGTCCGACAGCTGGAACGGTCCGTGCAGGACTCGCTGCTGCGACTTGAAATCGAATCCCAGGATCCGTATTCGCTCCATGTTTCCGATGACGCTTCGTTGGCCAACAGCATCCGCGGGTTCCTTTTCTTCTCTCCGGTGAAGGGAACCGTCACCAGCCGATTTGATGCGGCAAGAAAGCATTTCGGCATCGACGTCGTCGCAGCCGCCAACGAGCCTATAAAATCCACCCTTGACGGCACAGTGGTATTGTCCAACTTCACCTCCGAAACCGGCTGGGTGATCGGCATCCAACACAACAACAACCTGTTTTCGTTTTATAAGCACAACTCCGCGCTTTTGAAAAAGTCGGGCGATTTCGTGAAAGCAGGTGATGTGATCGCCATCATCGGCAATTCCGGAGAGATGAGTTCGGGACCGCATCTGCATTTCGAACTCTGGTTCAACGGAAGTCCGCTCGATCCGGTCCGTTACATCTCTTTCTGAAAGTGTCCGGAAAGACCTGATTGGCGTTTACGCGCCAAATGACGTAACTTCATACTTCGATTTCCTTCAACCGTTCATGGGCCTCCTTTCTCTGATCAGCCGTCCGTTGGCCGCACTCACGGCAGCTTCGATCCGTTCATGGAGCCGTAAAGGCGTCGAGGTACAGGAAAAAGTCTTTCATCAGCTGATCGCCAAAGGCCGGCGTACTGCCTTCGGCAGGGACCATGACTTTGGAAGCATCCATAATCATTCGGATTTCAGGAAACGTGTCCCTGTGCGCGACTATGAAACGCTTGCTCCGTATCTGGAACGAGTCAAACAAGGGGAAGAAAACGTGCTGTGGCCGGGACAACCGCTCTATCTGACGAAGACATCAGGCACCACCTCCGGCATCAAGTACATCCCGATTACGCGTGATTCCATACCGAACCACATCGGCTCTACACGGAACGCGCTCCTCAACTACATCCACGAGACCGGAAAGTACAGCTTCCTCGACGGCAAGCTCATGTTCCTGTCCGGCTCTCCCGCACTTGACCGGGTGAACGGTATCCTGACCGGGCGGCTTTCCGGCATCGTGAACCACCACGTTCCCGGGTACTTGAGACGTAACCAGCTTCCCTCCTTTGCAACGAATACCATCGAAGACTGGGAAACCAAGATTGAATCAATTGTAGATGAAACGCTTCAGCAGGACATGCGGTTCATCTCGGGCATCCCTCCGTGGGTGCAGATGTATTTCGACCGGCTGAATGCGCGGACCGGAAAAAAAGTAAAAGACCTGTTCCCGAATTTTTCACTCTTCGTCTACGGAGGAGTGAATTACGAGCCGTATAGAAAGAAACTCGAGCAAAGCATCGGCAAGAAAATAGATTCGATCGAGCTCTACCCTGCCAGTGAAGGCTTCATCGCTTTTCAGGACCGGCAGGACGACAACGGATTACTGATGATGCTCGACAGCGGCATCTTCTTCGAATTCATTCCCGCAACGGAGTTCTTCTCTCCCGACCCGACCCGTCTCTCCATCGGCGAGGTGCAGACGGGCGTCAACTACGCGATCATACTCAACACCAATGCAGGCTTGTGGGGCTATAGTCTGGGCGACACGGTGAAATTCGTTTCGAAAGACCCGTACAGGATCGTTGTCACCGGCCGTATCAAACACTTTCTGTCCGCCAGCGGGGAACACGTCATTG
>JBJOMA010000288.1:0-3617 GCA_046052625.1 Bacteroidota bacterium | reverse complement strand
TACATCCCTGACAAGGCCGATTCATGAGAAAATCAGTCCGTAGACGTAATCGCGCCAAGCGTATCCGGCATGCTCCGCCAGGTACCGCGCCGGGAATGATTTCCGTGAATTCCGATGCTTTGCATCCGATCATTCGGGTTTTTGTTATACGGCCGGCCGCAGTCCAGGAACGTGAGCTTCATTCGGTACAGGAAATACGTAATCTCCTCGCTGAGGAAAAAGAGCGCGTCTGCTGGATCGATATACGTGGGTTCGGAAGCCGTCAGTTCATGGAGGAATTGGCAGACGCCTTCCACATACACCGCTTGCAGATGGAAGATGTGGTGAACGTCTACCAACGGCCTAAAGCGGAAGATCTACAGGATCATCTCTTCGTGGTGACCCGTTCCATCCGTATGGGTGAAAGCGGATTGACTGACGATCAGGTGAGCCTTTTCATCGGAAGTGATTTTGTGCTCACGATTCAGGATCGCTATGAGGACCTATTGGGTCCGGTCCGGGAGCGAATCCGTTCCGGCAAGGGCAATATCCGTTCGCAGGGCGCCGATTATTTGTCCTACGTGATCATGGATACGCTGATCGACAACCTGTTTCCGATACTCGAGCAGGTAGGAGAGCGTTTGGATGATCTGGAAGAAGAGCTGCTGTCGAAACCTACACGGTCCTCGTTGGACCGGTTGTTGGTCATCAAGCGAGAACTCATTCTCTTGAGGCGTACGGTCTGGCGAGAGCGCGACAAGATCAACGATATCCTGCGCAGTGATTTCCAAGTGATAGGTTCTTCGGTTAAGATCTATATCAGGGATACATATGATCATTGCATACAATTACTGGACCTTGTCGAGTCGTGCCGTGAAATGACAGCCACGCTGATGGACGTTTACCATACAAGTGTCAGCAACAAACTAAATCAAGTGATGAAGGTGTTGACGATCATATCGACGATATTCATCCCGCTGACCTTCATCGTGGGAATCTACGGAATGAATTTCGCACCCCAGGATCCGTTGACCGGTGAACTTCTGCCGTACAACATGCCTGAACTTTACAGTCCCAACGGCTATCTGGAAGTGCTTGTGGCCATGGCCGTGATCGTGCTGCTTCAGCTGGTCTTTTTTTTCAAGAAAGGATGGCTAACCAGGAGTTGAACTTCTCTGCTCGCTCGGTTGTTTTAATTAGACGAACTTTGCAAATAACCTTTCACTTCAAGAATAATCATGAAACGCGTCGCCTTACTCACCACCGGCGGTGACTGCCCCGGACTCAATGCCGCCATTCGCGCGGTCGTACGAACCGCCATCTATCATCAGCTCGAGGTGGTCGGAGTCGTCCGAGGCTATGAAGGGCTTATCGAGAACAGTTTTCTTCCATTGCAATCCCATTCGGTCAGTAACATTCTGCAACGTGGAGGCACTATCCTGAAAACCGCCCGCAGCGAACGCTTCAAGACTGCTGAGGGCAGGAAGCGAGCTGCAGAAAATCTTCGTGCACAGCAGGTGGACGGTATCATCGTTATCGGCGGAGACGGCTCCTTCCGCGGAATGAATCTCTTTCTGCAGGAGCATCATTTTCCGGTCATCGGTATTCCCAAGACCATCGATAACGACATCTATGGCACCGATTATGCCATCGGTTATGACACGGCCTTGAACACGGTCGTCCAGGCCGTTGACAAGATCCGTGATACAGCCGACTCCCATGACAGGTTGTTTTTTGTGGAGGTGATGGGCAGGGATGCGGGCATGATCGCCATTTTGAGCGGTATCGGAAGCGGTGCTGAAGCGATCCTGATCCCGGAAACGAAGACGCGGGTCGATCAGATCGTAGATATCCTCAGCAGGGGTTGGGAACGGAAGAAGACCTCCATGATCGTCATGGTCGCCGAAGGGGACGATTCGGGCGGTGCTTACAAAATCGCTGATGAAGTGAAGTCCCGTTTCAGCCAGTACGATACTCGCGTAAGCGTGCTTGGACACATGCAACGCGGCGGAAGTCCAACATGTTTCGATCGGGTACTTGCCAGCCGTCTGGGAGTGGCTGCCGTGGAATACCTGAAAGAAGGTGTTTCCGGAAAAATGGTCGGGATCATCAACAATCAGGTTGCACTAACTCCGTTCGAAACGGTGGTGAGTAGCAAGAAGGAGTTCCCGATGGATCTCATGCGTGTAGCAGAAGTGCTTTCTCTTTAAGGGGTATGTAAAGCACATGCGGCACTGAGCATGCATGAATTCCTGACATCGCCCGGATGGATGATTACATTAAATTGAAATGACGTTTCAAAGGATCACATCCTCCAAATTCCGTCCCATCCCGGTCCGAACGATGCCTGATCCAATTGACGGATCCGCTCGATGAACATGTGCGAAGTCTTATCACCATGATGATCGAAGAGTTCCTTGAATACAGCGGAAGCGGAACGCCAATCCTGGCTCCTGTAAAATGCCAATGCCTGTTGGTATCTCAATCTTCTTTGTTCCTTTTCTGCCGTTAAGGCGCCTTCAAGACTCAGCAGCTCGTAGATTTCGACCGGCTCCGACTTTCCTCTTACAAGGATTCGGTCAAGCTCCATCGTTTCAATCCGGATATCCGCCATGCGCATCGTGGATTCGGAAATGATGACGGATGTTCCATATTGTTTATTGGCGGATTCCAGCCGGGAGGCGAGGTTGACTACATCGCCCATCACAGTATAGCTCCGTGCCGTTTCACTTCCGATATTGCCTACGACCACTTCACCTGTTGCCAGGCCGATCCTGATATTCAATTCGGGCACGTCTTTTCGAAGGCCGACTATGTCCGGCAGCATCATTCGGAAATCCTCCATCGCCTTTTGCATGCTGATGGCGGCTCTGCAAGCGGCGGTCGCCTGCTGGTTTTCCTGAATGAACGGAGGTCCCCAGTATGCCATGATGGCGTCGCCGATGAACTTGTCTATTATTCCTCCTTCCGCTTTGATACATTCGGTCATGATGGAGAAATAACTGTTTACCAATTTCACCAGAGTGGTAGGGGAGAGCTGTTCGCTGATCGTGGTGAATCCTGCGATGTCGCAAAAAAGGACGGTCATGATCTGTTTTTGACCTGCCAGGACTTCTGCTCTGCCGGGCAGGATGATTTTCTCTACGATTCGAGGATCGATGTAGGTACTCATCAACGCCTGTAGCTCCTGTTTTTTTCTGAGTTCGGCAATCATGCTGTTCATGCCTTCTCCCAACTGACCGATCTCGTCTTCCGGAAGTCCTTCGATGTTAATTGAAAGATTGCCTTTTTGTATGTCCTGAGTGGATTTCAGCAGTCGTACGATCGGCTCTGCTAACCTTTTGGATAAAATCCATGCTCCCGAGATTCCGAGACCGAGGGCCAGCAGCGTGATGACCAGGCTGCTCCAAAGCACCCGATTTTCCGCCTGTTCGGCTCGTCGTACAGAAAGAAAGGCAATTTCGCTTCCGGTCTGTTGCAACAGGTTTCGCTGCTTTTGAAGTTCGGTCTGCCCGTTGTTATTGATGTGCATCAGTTCCTCGGTGTTCCGGCTGTCGCCTTGCCTTGCTTTTAAAAGTAGGCGTCTTGCAATATCCGTTTGCTGTCGGAAGGTGGATTCGATTTCACTGGTCAGTTCA
>JBJOMA010000287.1:0-18850 GCA_046052625.1 Bacteroidota bacterium | reverse complement strand
CCGGTGTACTCTTTTTCCTGCGTCTGGATCGATTCGATCCGCTTGGTCATCGGACCGGTACACAGAATCAGCAAACCAGTAGCCAGCGGATCCAGCGTTCCGGCATGTCCGACTTTCAATTTCTTCTTTAATGATTTCCGCGCTGCCGGATCCTCCACACCTTTCAACACTTGCTGAAGCAGATTCCGCTTCACCCGGTTCACAGCGTCGAATGAAGTCCAGCGAAGCGGCTTATCGATAAGCAGGATCCTCCCCACACTCAGGTCGGCTGATGTAACAGGCGTCTCCATCAGACTATTTGGAGCGGTATCCCGAGAAAGTAAAGCACCAGTATGGCAAGACCTACGATGATACGGTAGTAACCGAAAACACGGAAACCGTGACGGGTCAGGTAGCCGATGAAAGACTTGATGGCCAGCATGGCGACGATGAATGCCACCGCATTCCCGACGAACAGCAGATAGATTTCGCCGTCACCGAAACCGCCGCCCTCCTTGTAATAATCGAGCAGGTCTTTTGCCGAAGCGGCCAGCATGGTGGGGACTGCCAGAAAGAACGAGAACTCCGCGGCAGCCTTCTTGTTGAGCCGCTGCGAAAGACCGCCAATGATGGTGGCCGCCGAACGTGAAACGCCGGGAATCATCGCGATCACTTGAAAGCATCCGATGAAGAACGCCTTGCGGTCGCTCTTCAGTTCCGGTTCCCCACGCTCTTCAGCTGCACGGAACCAGTTGTCAAGGAACAGGAATACGATACCGCCGAGAAGCAATGCAATGGCGACAGCGATGACATTCTCCAGCAAAAGGTCGATATGCTTCTTGAAGAGCAAACCGATGACGACGGCCGGTATGAAGGCGATCAGTAACCGCAGGTAAAAGCGGAACTGGTCGTTCCAGGAACGATCCTTCGGGAAGAAGTGCTTCCAATACAGTACGACCACCGAAAGGATCGCTCCGAACTGGATGCAGACCATGAACAGTTTGGTGAAGTCGTCAGAGGCGATGCCCATCACAGAAGAGGCGATCACCATGTGCCCGGTGGAAGAGATGGGAAGGAATTCAGTAATGCCCTCGATGATGGCTAAAATGATCGCTTCAAACAGGTTCATGGTCGTACGGGTTCAGAAGAGGAACACCTCAAGAATGGGATTCAGGCCGGCAATCAAGGATTTCAGTAACTATCCGTAACCCGCGGTCAAAGCGGAGGATGGAGTAGGTCAGTCCTTGGGTTTCCGGATGATGGCGAAAACCTCGATGACAAAACCGATGACGACAAGCAACGGTGCTACCGTAATGCGACGGGCGCTGAAAACGGAAGAATCCCAAACCGAGGGATCGTCATTTCCTCCACCGGTCATCAGCAGAAAACCCAGGAAAATGATGGCCACCCCGATCAGCATCAGGACATAATTCTCCTTACCGAAAGGGAAATCGAAAACGGGTTTGATTTCTTTTTTTGCCATGGCCGTTGATTGAGCGCCAAAGGTAGCGAAATCCGGTAAAAAGGAAAGGGCTCAGTACAGTTCGTCCACCCTGAGGCGCAGGTACTTATTGACCGCAAAATAGGTGCTCATCGCGGAAAGCAAGACCCCTGTTCCAAGGATTCCGCAAAGCAGCACAGCTACGGAACGCGGGTCGGACAGCTGACCGAATCCGGGGAAACGGACATCGATGAAATAAAGGACACCTGCCAGTAATACGGCTGCGATGATGCCGGCCGTCAGGCCGTGCCGGAAGCTGCGTTTTAGGAACGGCCGACGGATGAAGCTCCTTTTGGCACCGACCAGTTGCATGCTCTTGATGACAAACCGGCTGGCGAAAAGGGACAGTCGTATCGTGTGATTGATCAACGCGACGGCGATGATCAGCAGGATGGCGCTCAGGCCCGCAAGACCCAACGCCACTGACCGGAAGTTGCGGCTGATACGGTCCACCTCGTCACGTTGGTAGCCGACTTCCTGGACGACCTCGCGGTTCAGGGAGAGGGCTGCGCTGATCGCTTCCAGGCTGTCCGGGTGTGCATAGTCCGCCCGAAGTAGCACTTCCAGTGATGCAGGCAGCGGATTCGATTCCAGCATGGCACTGACATCCTCCCCAAGATCATGTGTCAGTCTGTATAATGCCTCTTCTTTGGAAATGTATTGGACCTGCCGGGCGAAAGGTGCCGATTCGAGTTCCCGGCTGAAAGCGGCAAGACGGTCGGCCGCAATGTCATCGTTAAGATAGACTGAAACAGTTACGTGTTCTTTGACATAGGTCGCCAATTTGCGGGCATCCAGTATCAGGATACCCAGCAGACCGACCATGAACAGCACCAGTGTCAAACTCAAGACCGCCGAAAAATAGGAGGTCCGCAGCCGCCGTGTGCCTTCCTGCGTTAGTACTTCCGCCATGCGGGACAAAGGTATTCCCGTCCGCAGCTTTAAAGCGTCCGTCCGTAAACGTGTATCAACCGTATTTTGAACAGGAAGCCCCCCTGGAATTCATCGCCTGTCTGCCTCCTTTTGTATCTTAGCAGTCCCTCGAAAACACATATGGAATACGCCCCTCGGGAAATAGAAAAGAAATGGCAGCAGATCTGGAAAGACCGGAATACCTACGGCGTCCAAGTCGATCCCTCGAAGCCTAAGTGTTACGTACTGGATATGTTCCCGTATCCTTCCGGAGCCGGATTACATGTCGGTCATCCGTTGGGCTATATCGCCTCCGATATTTACGCCCGTTACAAACGGTTGAAGGGATTCAATGTGCTGCACCCGATGGGATACGATGCGTTCGGACTGCCGGCAGAGCAATACGCGATCCAGACCGGACAGCATCCTGCCGTCACCACTGAGCAGAACATCGCCCGCTATCGGCAACAACTCGACAATATCGGTTTCTGTTACGACTGGTCACGGGAAGTCCGTACCTGCGATCCTTCTTACTACAAGTGGACACAATGGATCTTCCTGCAGTTGTTCGGTTCATGGTACAATCCATCAACCGACAGGGCGGAGCCGATAGAAACGCTGATAAGCCACTTCGAGACTAACGGATTCTCCGGCATGGAAGACTCCATCCTCACCGGCAACATCGAACATGCGCTCGTACCGTTCACTGCCCGGCAATGGAAGGATTACACGGACAAGCAACGCAGCGACATCCTTATGGAATTCCGACTGGCCTATGTCGGTGAAGCGTGGGTGAACTGGTGTCCGGCGTTGGGTACCGTACTGGCCAACGATGAAGTAAAAGAAGGAGTTTCGGAACGCGGAGGTCATCCGGTCGAACGCAAGCAGATGAAACAGTGGAGCATGCGCATCACCGCGTATGCCGAACGACTCCTCAATGATCTGGACCTTATTGAATGGAGCGATTCCATCAAGGAGCACCAGCGCAACTGGATCGGCCGCTCAGAAGGCGCTTCCCTCTTTTTCCTCCTCGACGGACACGACACTTCCATTGAAGTGTTCACCACCCGTCCCGATACGGTCTTCGGGGTCTCTTTCCTTACGCTTGCTCCCGAACATGAACTCGTCGCACGTATCACCACCGATGATAGGCGGGCCGAAGTGGAGTCATACGTGAATGAGGCGAAGAACAAGACCGAACGGGAACGTCAGATGACCAAGACAGTCAGCGGAAGTTTCACCGGCGCTTACGCGCTGCATCCGTTCACCGGAAAGAAAATCCCTGTGTGGGTCGGCGAATATGTTTTGGCCGGCTATGGCACCGGTGCCGTCATGGCCGTACCGGCGCATGATTCCAGGGATCATCAATTTGCTTCCCGGTTCGGCCTTCCGATCATGCAAGTCATCAGCTCCCCGACTGCCATTGATGTGCAGCAGGAGAGTTGGGATGCCAAAGAAGGCTTCTGTGTCAACTCAGATTTCCTGAACGGACTCGAGGTGAAAGCCGCTGTAAGCGCCGCTGTCCGCGAAATCGAAAAAAGAGGTTTCGGAAAAGGCAAAGTGAACTTCCGCTTGCGCGATGCCGCTTTCGGCCGTCAGCGCTATTGGGGTGAACCGATTCCGGTATTCTATAAAGACGGTGTCCCGTACCCGGTCGAAGAGAAAGACTTGCCGGTCATCTTGCCGGAGGTGGACAAGTTCCTGCCGACTGCTACCGGTGAACCGCCGTTGGCGCGTGCCGCCGGATGGAAATATCAAGGTCATCCGTTGGAGACCACCACCATGCCCGGCTGGGCGGGTTCTTCCTGGTATTTCCTGCGCTACATGGATCCGGGGAATAATACGGCTTTCGCCTCGAAAGAAGCGGCTCAGTACTGGGGTGACGTAGATCTCTATATCGGCGGGTCGGAACACGCGACCGGCCATCTATTGTATTTCCGTTTCTGGACCAAGTTCCTGCACGACCGCGGTCATCTCTCCATCAAAGAACCCGCATTTCGCCTTGTCAATCAGGGCATGATTCAGGGTCGTTCCAATTTCGTCTACCGTGTCAAGGACACCAATACATTCGCGTCCCTGAGCCTAAAGGGCAATTACCAAACGACCGCTTTACATGTCGATGTCAACATCGTCGAGAACGATGTGCTGGATGTCGATGCTTTCCGCAAGTGGCGTCCGGAATACGCCGATGCCGAATTCATTCTCGAAGACGGAAAATATATCTGCGGCGCCGAAGTCGAGAAGATGTCCAAGTCCAAGTGGAACGTCGTCAATCCGGATGACATGATCGAGCGCTATGGTGCCGATTGTTTCCGGTTGTACGAGATGTTCCTTGGCCCCTTGGAACTCTCCAAACCGTGGAATACTGCCGGTATCACCGGCACATTCGGATTCCTGCGCAAATTCTGGCGGCTCTTCCATAGCGATGACCGTTTCATGGTGAGCGATGTCGAGCCGGGCAAGAAAGAACTGAAAGCCCTGCACAAGCTCATCAAGCGTGTGCAGGACGATATGGAACGCTTGTCATTCAACACCTCCGTCAGCGCCTTTATGATTTGTGTAAACGAACTGACGGACCTCAAGTGCAATCACCGCTCGATCCTGGAACCGCTGACCGTTGTTCTGGCTCCGTTCGCTCCGCATCTCGCGGAGGAAGTATGGAGCCGGTTGGGTAATGAAGCCAGCGTAACTACCGCACGTTTCCCGGAACTGCGGGAGGAATATCTAGTGGAAGCCGCCTTCTCATACCCGGTTTCGTTCAACGGAAAGACCAAGTTCAGCCTGGAAATATCCCTGCAGCTTTCCAAGGAGGAGATCGAAGCGGAGGTTCTGAAAGCCGAAGCGGTTTGTCGCGTCCTGGACGGAAAAACGCCCAAGAAGGTGGTCGTGGTCCCCGGACGAATCGTCAACATCGTTGTGTAAAAGATATTCCGTTTAGAATTAGTCCATTATTCTTTTTTAGCGATAAAGAATTGGGTAATTCGGGCGGATTTTGATAAGTTTGAATTCGAATTCAGCGCAAAAAGCCGCTTTTCACCCCCGCCATGCAACAACTTCACCAACATATCGAGGCGCTCATTTTCTGTTCCGAGCAGAGCCTCAGCGTACAGGAAATCTCCGCTTCCCTCAAGCTCAGCTATGGCTGGGAACTGACGGAAGAAGAAATCGTAGCGGCCATCGAACCCATCAAGGAAAAGTACCTGGGTGAGGCGTTCGCTTTCGAACTGCTCGAGATTTCCGGTGGCTATCAGTTCCTCACCAAAAAGGACTATTTCCCGACGGTCAACGCCCTCATTCAGCATAAGGCTAAAAAGCGGTTGTCAGTCGCCCAGATGGAAACGCTTTCCATCATCGCATACAAACAACCTATCTCCAAGTCGGAGATCGAGCGCCTGCGCGGGGTCAATTGCGATTACGCGATTCAGAAGCTGTTGGAAAAAGAACTCATCGCCATTTCCGGAAAGAGCGATGGCCCCGGTCGTCCCATCCTGTATAGTACCAGCGAGGATTTCATGGATTACTTCGGTATCCGCTCTGTAAAGGATCTCCCGCAATTGAAAGACATCCGGATCGAGAGCAATGAAATCGGCACTCCGGCTGAAGCCATGGAGTTACAGGAAGGCGCATCCGAAGACATGATCATTGAAGATCAACCCGCTGTTGTCGGCGAAGAGGTCATCGTCTCTGAAGAGGATGCAGCGGAAATCATGGTCGTCAGCGAGGACTCCCAATTGGTGGAGGAGTCGGAACTACCCGTTCCGGACCGTCGGCAGATCTACATGGAAAATGTAGAGACGGATGACAATGTGCCGGATTCGGATGTCACCATCACCGGCTCTGCCGATGACGGCGAATCGGTCTGATTACCCGGGTTTAATTTCTTTTCCCCTTCTTGACCGAATTTTCGGTTCTGAAAAACGTTTGGCTTGATAATTGTCCTTCGGGTACCGTATGCGACCGGCTTTCGTTTTCTTACTGCTTTATTCCTCACTCCTTCTGAACGGAACCTCTTCGGCCCAGGAATCCCTTCGGACAGTCACTAATCGCGCGTTCCGCCCGGGAGAAAAGCTTTCCTTCAGGTTGCATTACGGGTTTGTGGATGCCGGTAAGGCCACATTGGAAGTGGAGCCCGACATAAAGAAAGTCGGCTCCCGTGAGTGCTACCATGTTATCGGTACCGGCCGTTCCATCGGGGCCTTCGACTGGTTCTTCAAAGTCCGGGATCGCTTCGAAAGTTTCGTAGACTGCAACGCAATGGTGCCCTGGCTGTTCATCCGTAACGTCGAGGAGGGCAGTTACAGGAAGAAGCAACGCGCGATCTTTCACCATTATAAGGATTCCGTCAGCAGCGAAAAGAAAACCATTTTTCTGCCGAAGTATACCCAGGATTTGATTTCGGCGTTCTATTACGCCCGCACCATTGATTTTGCTTCCGCCAAACCGGGTGATGTGTTTCTGATAAACGGTTACTTGGACGATGAAATCATCCCGCTGAATATCAAACTGGTCGGCAGGGAGAAATTGACCACCGACCTGGGCGTTTTCCAGTGCATCGTATTGCGACCGATGTTGCAGGAAGGGCGTGTCTTCAAGGAGGAGGAAGACATGACTATCTGGGTGAGCGATGACCTCAACCGCATTCCGGTCCGTGTGCAATCCAATATCATGGTCGGTTCGATCAAGATGGACCTGACCGGTTACGAGAATCTGTTGAACCGCCCGGCATTGGTGGGCAAGTAATGCCCTCTGCCTTTTACTACCTTTAGCGGCATGAAACGTCCGCTACTGCTGCTGTTTTTTTTCATCCTTTCTGTTTCTGTCCGCTCCCAATTCCGGTTCGCTCCCCCGGACACCACCGATCCTACTGTCCCGCACTGGGTCCGTTTGATGTGCCGTCCCGATGCAAATGTCTTCGAGGTGGAAGCGGCGTACACGGACTACCAAAAAACACATCCGGAGGGGAAGACGTATGCAGACGGATACTATCAACACTGGCGCCGATACATGCAGGAGTTCGTCAACGACGACGGGTCCATTGATTTGCTTCGTCGGGAATCGGTGTCTCACGCAACAGGTGTAGCCGCTGCAAAGCGATCGGCACCGTGGACCTTTGCAGGGCCGGACGTTAACTACCGCCGACGGTTTGTAGCAAACGATCCTTCCATCCCCATTTCCTGGCACGCGAACGTGTATTGTATCGATCGGAGCCTTACGAATCGGGATGTGCTTTATTGCGGTACGGAAAACGGCGGCGTCTATAAGACTTCCGACCAAGGAAACTCCTGGATTTATTTGTCGGAGAACTACGACCACGTCACCGTCACCGCCATCGCGGTCAGCCCCGCTGACGAGAACGAAGTGCTCATGTGTTCCGATGAGCGGATCTACCGTACTGTCGACGGAGGCGCTACCTGGACACGGATACAGTCGGGCAGTCTTTCCAATCGCAACCTTCAGGTTTTTCAGTTCCTCTATGATCCGGGCAATCCTTCCGTCGTTTTCGCTGCCGCGGCTGACTCCTTATATCGTTCTGTCGACGGCGGACTGAACTGGCAAGGCGTTTTCAAAGGACAATGCCAGTCCGTCGCATTCAATCCGCTGAATGCCGCCATCGTTTACGCGTTGCGTTATGATGCGGTTGCCAAGATCCCTTATTTCCATAAATCACTTGATTCGGGTATTACGTTCACTCCGAAGCCGACCGGTTGGTTTACGGTTCCTGCTGCGGATGCAGGACTCATCGAAAGCTTCGGAGGTCGTATCGCAGTTACCGAAGCAGATACCTCAAGAGTTTACGTACTGCTGGTCGGATCCAGCCAGGCGTCGGCACAGCTACAGCTCAACGGGCAGATCGGTGTCTACAGGAGTGATGACGGCGGTGAAACCTGGTCGCTTCCGCACGGACTGATAGGAGCGCCGTACAATGCTTCTACCCATCCCAACATGATGACCTTCGACGGCGGAGCATCCACCTACAACCAGATCTATTACAACACGGCATTGATCGCATCGCAACTCAACCCGAACAAACTGCTGATCGGCGGAATGAGCCTGTGGCGAAGCAACGATGGCGCATCAACATTCGGACCGGTCGGCGGATATCTGGGAAGCGTACGCTATGTCCACCCCGACAATCAGGAACTGAAAGTGTACAAGACCGGTACGAATTCCGAAGAAGTCTGGGTCGCCAGCGACGGCGGTATCAATTATTCTCAGACGTTCATGATGTCACATGTCTCGCGAACGGCAGGTATATACGGTGCGGCCTTCTGGGGTTTCGACCAAGGATGGAACGATGACATCATGGTCGGCGGTCGCTATCACAATGGTAACGCCGCCTACTATGACGGATATCCGGACGGAGAATTCCTGCAATTGGGCGGAGGCGAAGCCGCAACAGGCTATGTCAATTACAGCAATGAAAAGAAGACCTACTTCAGCGACATCGACGGTGTGGTTTTGCCTGATTCGATCGACGGTTATGCCAGTTCCTTCGGCATGGATACCGATCCCAATGAAAGCTATGTAGATAATTCAAGCTCCCGTATCCTTTTCGATTGGGATTATTGGAACGTAGCGTATGTCGGGAAGGACAATTCCATCCTGAAGAGTACGACAGCAGGACGGACCTTTTTCCCGCTTCACGCCTTCGGATCCAATACTGGCGACAAGGTGTATTGGATCGAGCAGTCGCGCGTCAACAAGAACATCCTTTTCGCTCAGCAGGTGGTGAACAATCGAAGTGTCCTCTGGCGTTCGGTCGACCGTGGAGCAACCTGGAACCAGATCGTATTGCCGCAATCGAAACGGGAGCTCTTGTTCACCTTGAGCGGAACCGGAGCCGATGAATTATGGATCGCTTACCCGGGCGGTACCAACGGCAACAAGGTTTACAAAAGCATCAACTCCGGCACAACGTGGACCAACATCACTACGGCCGCTTTGGACAATCTCGGTATCGAAGCCATGGCGCATCAGTTCGGTACGCATGGCGGAGTCTATCTCGCGACGTATCACGGGCCCGTCTTCTACCGAAACGCCTCGTTACCTGACTGGACAACTGTAGGCAGCGGGCTGCCCCGTTCCTCCTATCCGCTCCGAACCGTACCTTTTTACCGGGATAACAAACTGCGACTTGCAACCTGGCAGCTGGGTGTCTGGGAGACCGAACTTTCCGAACCCTCAGCGGTAATCGCAGATTTCTCCGCCGACTATCGCAATTTCTATTGTCCGGGCGATACCGTCCGGTTCGTGCCACATGCTGTGGCAAGCGCTAACGCGGTTTATCAGTGGTACTTCCCGGGTGCAGTTCCTGCCGCATTCACCGGAATGTATCCGGAGGTTGTCTATCAAAGTTCCGGTACGTTCGATATAACCCTGGTTGTGACCGACCAGGGACAGACGGATACCATTACGAAATACGGATTCATCGAGACCGTGCCTTCCGGATCGACCGTGATTCAAGAAGACTTCCAGTCGGGACAGTTCCCTGCCGACTGGAGACTGAAGGGTATCAGCAACGGCAATACTAACTGGACGATTTACAATGGTGTCGGCGGCTTCGGTCTGAGCAACCGTTGCATGCATTATGATAATTATAATATCGATGCAGGCGGAGCGCGAGATGAGATCTGGACGGCCAAGTGCGATCTTTCGGCCTGGTCCGGTGCACAGCTCGGTTTCGATGTAGCGTATGCCGATTACAGCCCGGCTTATTCGGACTCGCTCGAGATACTGGTGTCGACCGATTGCGGTCTGACGTTCACATCGGTTTATCAAAAAGGCGGACAGACACTTGCTTCAGCTCCTACACTCACCTCCGGCATCTTCATCCCTTCTGCAACGGATTGGCGCCGCGATTCCGTCGATATCAGTGCGTTCACCGGAAACGCGGAGGTGATCATCGCCTTCGTCAATATCGGGCACTACGGACAGGCGCTTTATGTCGACAACATCGGAATCGACACGATTGTCTCAACGAATCTGACGGCACCTGAGCCAATGGTTGTAGGTGTGTACCCGAATCCGTTCATTGAGCAATTGAAGTTTGAAGTGAAAAACGGCGGCTACTGTCGTTTCGAATTGACCGATGCGCTGGGACGGACTTTACATAAGGCGATCATGGACGGGGACCTTTCGTTGGAGACGTCGGCATTCCCATCCGGAATCTATTGGTACCGCATCACCGACGCTTCCGGAACTAGCCGGACCGGTAAATTGATTAAAAACCGATAACGCTGAAAGCGGCCTTTTACCGCTTTTTTCTGAACTTTGTAAGACATGGAACTCAAGCCCGAACTTATCTCCCGAATCAAGGCATTGGAGGAGAAATATGCCGCCATGGGTCAGGACCTCAATTCCTACCTCGACGGACTCCTTCACGCAGAATACCTCACGTACTGGGATTACATCCACTTGGATACATTGCTATCCTTGCAGAATCCGAAAACCGCGTTTCCGGACGAACAGATCTTCGTCATCTACCACCAGATAACGGAGCTTTATTTCAAATTATGCCTGAGCGAATTCCAACAGATCGCACACCGGGAGAAAATGGACGGGAAGTTCCTGTTACAAAGGGTTCGTCGGATCAATAATTATTTTGAAAACCTGGTCCGTTCCTTCGATATCATGGTCGACGGCATGGAACCGGAGCAGTTCTTGAAATTCCGGATGAGTCTTTTACCGGCGAGTGGTTTTCAAAGCGCGCAATACCGCATGATCGAGATCTGCGCCACTCCGATGCTTCGGCTGGTGGACAAAGACATCCGTTCACGGTTTGAAGGCAAGGACGCGACCATGGAGGAATTGTTCGAGCATATTTACTGGAAGGCAGGCGCGACTGAACTGGCCACGGGAAAGAAGACACTTACGCTTCGACAGTTTGAATTAAAATACACGGATCAATTAGTACGGACAGCGAACAATTACCGCGAAAAAAACCTGTGGGCGGTCTATTCCACTCTGAGCGAAGCCGAGCAGAAGGACCAGCAGCTCATCAATGCGCTTAAATTGTTGGATGTGAACGTCAATGTCAATTGGCCGTTGAGCCACTACAAGTCGGCCGTCCGTTATTTGCAAAAAGATCCTGAAGACATCGCCGCCACCGGCGGTACGAACTGGCAGAAGTACCTGCCGCCACGTTTCCAGAAGCGGATATTCTATCCTTCATTATGGAGTGATCAGGAACTCGAAGAGTGGGGTAAGGCGTGGGTGAAGAAGGAAGTTTTTGGTGTTTAGTTGTCAGTGGTTAGTGGCAAGTTGTTACTTCCCATTTAAAATTATTTCATCGCCATCTACCAATCACTAACCACTAGTCACTAACCACTAACCTCCACCCAGTCACCGTGCTCGCGTATCAGCGTAATGAGCTCATCGACAGCAGAGGATTCATCAATGTTGCGCTTAACGACTTCACGGCCTTTATAAAGCGTGATCTTACCGACGCCGGTGCCGACATAACCATAGTCCGCATCGGCCATTTCGCCGGGACCGTTTACGATACATCCCATGATGCCGATCTTCACGCCTTTGAGATGATCAGTCCGTGACCGGATTTTTGCGGTAGTCTCCTGCAGGTCAAATAGGGTGCGTCCGCAGGAGGGACAGGAAATGTATTCTGTTTTTGAAATCCGTGTCCGGGTTCCTTGAAGTATACCGAAAGCTGTACTGTTGATGGCGCTTTCCGATGCGATTCCGGGTGCTTTGATCCACAATCCGTCACCCATTCCGTCCAGCAACAGTCCGCCGAAGTCAGTGGCTGCATACAGTTGCAGTTGCTCGGGAGTCAGTTGATGATAGTTCCGTTTCAGGATCACCGGAAGGTTGCAACCGCGGTTCATCAATTCGGCGATGACAGAACGCTCCTCTGCCATTCCGTGTTCTTCCATCGTGTCGACAATCAGTACGACCGTTTCATCAAGGCGTTGAAGATCGAATTCGCTGTCGTTGAAAACTGACGACCGGTCGATGGCTACGAAATTGAGGCGGGATGATTTATTTACTGCATGGAAATACTCTCCGGCACAGAAAAGCGGATAATGCCGGTCTTTTTCTTCTCCTGCAGCGAATTTCGCCGAGTTTACAATGATGCCCAGCGTGCCGGGGATATCGAAGTCAATATCCAAATCACCGGCATAGATAAAGTCACATGCCTGGTCAGTCAGGTTCCATTTGTCGGCAGCTACCTGATAATTATATCCTACCGGGAACAAGGACGCCGCCGTGATTCTGTCTTTCTTACTGTAATCCGCGATGACGCGTGGAACATTTTTCCCGCCGATGTAGAGGACTTCGTGTGTATTTCGGCGTGTGTAGTCGTACGGAGAGTAGGGAAGTCTTACGGTTGAAAGCAGGGGGCTATCGGTGTTTGGAACTCGGATGGCAGTTTCTTTGTCCGGAGCGGTCATTGCAGACTTCCGTTTAGCATATCTCTCAACTAATGCCTTCGCTACCGGGATTTCAAACTCGGGATCTTCAGTAAGTGAGACACGAATGGTATCGCCGAGTCCATCCTCCAGCAGGGTTCCGATGCCGATGGCGGATTTGATCCTTCCGTCTTCTCCGTCGCCTGCTTCCGTAACACCTAAGTGCAGCGGATAGTTCATGCCGTGTTGGCGCATCGTTGAAACAAGCAGACGGTAAGCCTGTACCATCACCTGCGCATTACTGGCTTTCATGGAAAGAACGAGCTGATGGTATCCTTCATCTTCGCAGATACGAAGGAATTCCATTGCAGACTCGACCATGCCCAGAGGTGTATCGCCATATCGGCTGAGAATACGATCGCTCAGTGATCCGTGGTTGGTGCCGATACGCATGGCGGTGCCGTTTTCCTTACAGATCCTTACCAGCGGCACGAACCGTTCGCGGATCCGGTCCAGTTCTTCATGGTAAGCGGCATCGGTGTATTCGATTGTTTCGAATTTCTTCTTGTCGGCATAGTTGCCGGGATTCACACGGACTTTTTCCACGATACGTGCGGCTACTTCGGCGGCATTCGGCGTGAAATGGATATCAGCTACCAAGGGTGTGGTGTAGCCTTTCGCACGCAGTTCCCGCTTGATGTTTTCCAGATTGCGAGCTTCGTTGACACTAGGAGCGGTAATACGTACCAGTTCACAACCAGCTTCGATCATGCGGATGGACTGTGCTACCGTGGCTGCGGTGTCCATGGTGTCCGTTGTAGTCATGGACTGTACACGGATCGGATTATTGCCACCCAGCAATAAGTCACCGATGCGTACTTCCCGAGTAACGAAACGGGAGTAGTTATAAAGGTCGTTGCAGTAAGCCGGATAGTGTTCCATGTCTATGTTGATTCAACAAAGATAGGTAATAGATGTTTCAGCGTTGTTTATGGAAGTTTAAGACTCAAAGTTCAATGCTATACGCTCCTGGTATCAGGGGACTGCCGACTACTGACCGCCGACTACAGACTACCAAACCGATATCCTTCCCTTGAAAAATGCTCCAACACCTTCGGCAGCGCATAGCGTAACCGTTCTTCCGCTTTAAGGCTGTCATGGAATACGATGATGGATCCCGGTCGTGCGTTTTCCAGGACGATGGAAAGGACTTCCTCTCCGGATAGAGAACGATCGTAGTCGCGGCTGAGCACGTCCCACATGATAATCCGATAGCGGTTTTTAAGACCGGCTATTTGTGTCGGTCGTATCTTGCCGTACGGCGGTCGGAACAGATCCGATTCCACGAGCCGCTGACACAATTCGATGTCTTTGTAATAATCACTGTTGAAGGTCGTCCATCCGTTCAGGTGATGATAGGTGTGATTGCCGATCCGGTGACCTTTTGCCAAGACCTGTTCATAGACGTTACGGTGTTTACGGATATTGTTTCCAATACAGAAAAAAGTCCCCTTGGCTTTGTAACGGTCCAGCTGCTCTAAAACCCATGGCGTTACTTCGGGTATCGGTCCGTCATCGAACGTTAGGTAGAGTACCTTTTCTTTCGCCGGCAGCTTCCAGGTCAGCGAATAGAAGAGATGTTGGAGAATCAGCGGCGGACGCATCGAAGTGCAAAGGTCATAAAAAAAGCAGGAAACAGACGGGCTGTTTCCTGCTTGAAGAAGGCGATTTAATCCTTAGAAGTTGCCTTGTTCTTCGGCTACTTCCATGTATTTCTTTTCAAGTTTTGCGGAAAAATCGCGCTGCCCGGTCTGATTCACTACGTTCAGTACCGTCTGCATGATGATCTGGGCTTCGTTCACTTCACGGTCCAGCAACTTGAAATACTTTGTCTTTTTCAGCGACCGGTAATATTCCATATTGTCGTGATAGATGTCGATGATCCGTTCGGAGATGGCATTGCCCTTGGCGATCAGCGCCTGGTTTTCGGCAGACTGCAACTTCGAGGTGTCCTGACGAGGGCCATAGACACCGGCAGCTCGGTAATATTGAGCAGCTACACTGATGGTGAAGTAATTGTAGGGAATGGTCTTGTCGGGCGTAACCTCGACGCATTTGTCCAACACCTTCACGGCGGAGTCGCGTTTGCCTTCGATGATCAGCTGTTCAGCAAGACGCGTCATGTTGATCCGGATGTTGGTGGTCATGCGTTGGTTGTTCTCGTCGAGATAGACGCGTTCATCGTTCATGTTGCCCCATACGAAACGTGTCATGACGTTCCGGTACATGGTGTCCGTCTGGACGCGGCCGGTGCTCAACTCACTGTTGGAAGGCGAATAGATCGGAACGATCCGGTACGTGAGTCCTTCGAGCTGGAAATAGGGCTGCAGGTTGAGGTAGTTGTCGGAACCGACCGTGGTTGCGAAATAGACCGGACGTTTCCAGTTGTTGTTCGCAAGGATGTTGAGGATCATCAGGTCGTTCTTCATGATATAACTTCCCGGAAGTTCAAACTCCATCGTCTTGACGATCTTGTCGGCATCCTCGGGCTTGACGACGCCGTTGGCGATGACGGCGGCGCTGTCGATGGTGATTTTCACCTTCTTCGTCGGATAGTAGTTGATCGATTCGCCGTTCTGTGTACGGGCTTTGTCGGAGGGATTGTCGCTGCCCATGAAATCAACCAGTTCCTTCAATTCGACAGGTGCCTGTAGTCCACGATCGTAATACGGCAGATAGTCGCGCTGCCCGAGAATGTACTTGTCCTGCGACCAGGAGATATTGATCGCATCGCTGTCGTAGTATTTACGCTTCAACTGGTCGATGTACCAGTCGGTGTTCAGCAGGCTGAGGTTTACCACGCGTACGTCGGTACGCACGCCTTCCACTTCCTGGGCATACCAGAGCGGGAAGGTGTCGTTGTCACCGTTGGTGAAAAGGATTGCGTTGGGCGCACACGATTCCAGGTAGTCCACAGCGAAGTCGCGCGAGGTGTACCGGTTGGAGCGGTCGTGGTCGTTCCATTCCGCCTTGGCCATTACAGCCGGAACTGCAACGAGGCAGATGGCCGTTGCCATGGCAGCACTGGCGCTGCCCGGCAGTTTCTTACGCAGCACATCGAAGAGAGCCAGCACGCCGAGTCCGATCCAGATCGCGTATGCATAATAGGATGCTGCGTAGGCGTAGTCCCGTTCACGCGGTTGCTGCGGAGTTCCGTTGAGGTAGATGACGATGGCGATGCCGGTCATGAAGAACAGCAGAAACACGATCCAGCCGTCCAGGTTGGCGCGGTTGAACTGATAGACCAGTCCGACGAGACCGAGCAGGAACGGCAGGAAGTACAACAGGTTGCGGGCCTTGTTGTTCTTCATACTTTCCGGAAGTTCATTTTGGGGACCGAGACGCATTTCATCGATGAATCCGACGCCGCTGATCCAATTGCCCTTTGTGATACCGCCGGGCCCTTGGTTGTCGTTCTGACGTCCGGCGAAATTCCACATGAAGTAGCGCCAGTACATCTCGCCGAGTTGGTAGACGAAGAAGAACTTGATATTGTCGCCGAGTGTGGGTGTGCGGTCGCCTTTGATATCCGCCCATTTCTTGTATTCATTGACGTGGTTCTGCTGGCTGCTCCACATGCGCGGGAAGAGGGTGGTCTTCTCGGGTTCATAGACCGCTTCCATACGTGCGGGTCCTTCCACGTACTTGTCCTGTCCGGGGATTTTGGCCCAGGTCTTTCCGCTCTCCTTCTGGTCGATAACGCGCGCATTGAAGTTCTGTCCGTAGAAAAGCGGACGGTCACCGTATTGTTCACGTTTGAGGTAGGAGATGAAGTTGAAGACATTCTCCGGATTGTTCTCATCAAGCGGCGTATTTGCGTTGGAACGGATGATGATCTGTGCGAAAGAGGAATAACCGATCAGGATGAATGCGACGCAGAGGACCGCTGTGTTTGCAAGCGGCTGGTTCTTCCGTTTGGTATAGAGGAGTCCCCAGACGATTCCGCCAACGATAAGCAGACCGTAGAAGATAATACCGGAACCGAAGGGTAGCCCCATCGTATTGACAAAAAACAAGTCAAAGGAGCCGGCGAGTGAGATGAATCCCTGGATGATACCGTACTGGATGAGTCCGAGGATGCCGGTGCCGATGGCGAAGGTGGTGATGACGCCCTTGGAGGTGACTTTCGGGGTGCGTTTGAAGTAGTAGATGAAAGCGAGCGCGGGGATGGTCAGAAGGTTCAGCAGGTGGACGCCGATACTGAGTCCCATGAGGTAGGCGATGAGGATCAGCCATCGCAGGTTGTGTTTTTCGTCCGCCACGCTTTCCCACTTCAGCATCAGCCAGAAGACGACGGCTGTGAAGAAGGAAGAGCTGGCATAGACTTCGCCTTCGACGGCGGAGAACCAGAAGGAATCGGAGAACGTATAGGCAAGAGCGCCGACTGCGCCGGCTCCGAGGACGGCCAGGATCTTATCCATGGTCTCTTCGCCTTTTCCGATGACGATCTTACGCGCAAGGTGCGTGATGGTCCAGAAGAGGAAGAGGATGGTGAAGGCACTCATGAGGGCGGAGAGGATGTTCACCATGATGGGAAACATCTTCACATTGTCGCCGGCGAAGAGGATGAAGACGCGGGCCAGCATCAGGAAGGTGGGAGCACCCGGCGGGTGACCGACCTCCAGCTTATGAGCGGTGGCGATGAATTCACCGCAGTCCCAGAAGCTGCCGGTAGGTTCGATGGTCGAGATGTAGGTGAACGCGGCGATCGCGAAGACGATCCAGCCGATGAGGTTGTTAAGCAGTTTGTATTTCATAGGGTCAAAACCAGACGTGCGAAGGTATGAAAACGGGCGTTTTTTCAGGGTTTTTTAACATGTTTTTTGGCTCAAAAAAAGGCTTTTTAGGAATGAAAGCAGCCTCGGTGCCTATAGTATTCGGTGGCTGCGAGGTGGAAGATCCAAGTTCCAGGTTCCAAGATCCGAGTATCTGAAAACCTGAACATTAAACTTTGAACCTTGAACTTCTACCCTGGACCCTGGAACTTGCAACTAACAACTAATAATTACTTTTGCCGCCATGTCCACTCACGAGCGCGCCCATCACGACGAAGCGAACAATGTCACCTACCAACGGTGTCAATTCGCATACGAATTCGCAGTCCCTTTTATTACGGGTAAGACCGTTTTGGATGTCGGTTGCGGGAACGCTTACGGTACGGCGTTGATGGCGAAAAGCGCTTCGGAAATCACCGGTCTGGACTATGACGCAGGTACCGTATCGGACAACGCTGCGCGGTATTCAGACATCAAGAACCTGCATTTCAAGCAGGGGGTTGTGCCTCCGCTTTCCTTTCCGGATGCAAGTTTTGATGTGATCACAGCGTTCCAATTCATCGAGCACATTTCAGAGCGGAAAGCGTTCCTCAGGGAGTGTCTGCGCGTATTGAAACCGGGAGGAAGTTTGCTTGTGACGACGCCGAATGTGAAAAAATCGTTGGCGCGCAATCCTTTTCACGTGCACGAGTATACGTTCGATGAGATGCGGAAGGAAGTGGGTGATCTGACGGCCCGTTTCGAGCTGAAAGGATTGAACGGCAATGAGCGGGTGAACGCGTACTATGCGGAGAACGGCAAGTTCGTGCGGATGATTTTGAAGTTCGACGTACTGGGACTGCACAAGCGGTTGCCGGCTTCCTGGCTGACGGCTCCCTATAATCTGATCACCAATCTGATGCGAAACAAGCTGAAGGAGAGGGTGAGCACCACGACCGACATCACCACGAAGGATTTCCTGCTGCAGGACAAGGAGCTGGACAGCACCTGGGATATTTATTTGATTGCAAGCAAATAGTTGCGAGTAGCGCGTTACGTGTTTCGGCACTTTAGCAACTCGAAACCCGCAACTCGCAACGCGCATCTTCTTCCGTACCTCCCATCCCGCCTTGTCCAAGGTCTTTTTGTTTCAATTGGATTTTTTTACCTTTGCGCCACGATTGACCGATGGTGTAATGGTAACACTGCAGATTTTGGTTCTGCCTTTCTAGGTTCGAATCCTAGTCGGTCAACAAAATTTCTCCTAAAGCCCTGAT
>JBJOMA010000286.1:0-7267 GCA_046052625.1 Bacteroidota bacterium | reverse complement strand
GTATACCGGACCCAGAAACGAAAAGATACGATGGGTGCCGAACAGTCCGTCGATGATGATCTCCAACACTTCCAGGTTGATGATGACGAAACCGACATAAACGAAGATGTGCAGAATTCCGGCGACAGGTCGGACGACCATCTTGGACTGCCCCAACGCCACACGGAACATCGTTCGCCAACGGTCAGCAGGACGATCGGAACGGTCGGCTGCGCGACCAAGTCGGATGTTGCGGATCACCTTGCGGATATTGCGCGTGAAAAGCGCGACAGCCGCAGCAAACAAAAGCAGGAATAACAGTTGAAGGATCATCTGAATCATTTATCCTTTTTACCGAACATGGAGAAATGAACGTAGCGCTTCGGATGCTCCTGAAGGTCTTTCATCAACCCGTCCAGGCTTCGAGCCGTATTGTTCAGGTTCACATACAAGCTGTCGTTATTCACCAGCTGGCCGATGGTACCTTCGCCGCGATTGATTCGGTCCATGATGGCAGAGGTGCTTTCAAGTGTCTTACGGGTATCTTCCAATGTTCCGGCTAAGCGGGCTTTCGCCAGTGTATCAGATATGGAAGAGAAATTATCGATGATGTTCGATAAGCGGTCGTTGTTGTTCCGCAGATTGCTCGAAATCGACTCGATATTTCCGAGGATCTTGTCCAGATTTCCCTGATGCGCCAGGTCTTTATTAAGTTTGGAAGCCATGCTTTCGATTGCCTGCATCGTATTGGCGATGCTCATGAAAGACTGACGGAGATCGGCTTTCGTCTTTTCGTTGAAGACGGTACGGACAATGACCAGGACGGAGTCCATGGATGACAGGATGCCTTCGGCTTTTTCACGAATCGGTGCCATTTGAGCACTTACCTCCTGTTGAAGGCTCCGTTGGATATCTGAACGCAACGTGTCGCCGTCACGGATCTCCTCCGAAGCATCACCGAGAATGAATCGGATGCCTTTCGCACCCAACAGGTCGGTGGAGAAGATCTGAGCCGTCGAATTACGGGGAATACGCACCTTATCGCTGATATGCATGGTAACTACGATACGCCCGGAAAAATCGGGCATCAGGTTGAGCTTTGAGATGGATCCGATCTTCATTCCGTTCACCTGCACCGGGTTGGAAGCCGATAGGCCGTCCACATGGTCGTAGACCGCGTAGATGAGCTTCTGGCTCGTGAAGAAATCACGGCCTTTCAGGAAATTGAGCCCCCAGAAAAGCAGGGCGATTCCGGAAGTGATGATAAGACCGATTTTGGCCTCTTTGCTGATTTTCATGTGTTACTTTCCGACGGCATGCCGGCGATGGTAAAAGTAGGGTTTTATTTAGGATTGTCTTTTGACTGTGACTGCCGGGCTTCCTGAACGGTTATACGGGAATCATCGCGGTAGGCGACGACGAAGGCGTCCTTGAATCCGGATGAACGCATTTTACCCTGCAAAACAACCGCCTCTTGGAAGGAGGCGGTCCGTCCGTGACAATATTTGTAAATGCCGTTAATACGGTCCTCACGCACCTCACCGACATGCCTGAACCTTGGTGCATCGGCAGGAATCTGCTTATCGGAAGACATAAGCTGCACACTGTACCAGACCGTATTGACAGTAGCCGACGTTGTCTTCTCCTTTGGATCCTCCTGACCTTTCTCTCCGTCCTGCCGGCTTTTTTCCTGATCAGGAGACGGCTGTTTCAATTCAGTTGTCACACCTTGTTCCGACGGTTTTCCGGACTCTTTTCGATATTGTCGGAATGCCCGGAATATTCCGGACGCCATGGTCTGTTGTCCGTCCGTACTGGCCAGGAAACGCTCTTCCTCCGGATGCGAAAGGAATCCTGTTTCAATCAGGACACTGGGCATCGTAGTTTTGAACAGTACCCAGAAGCCGGCAGGCTTGACACCCCGACTGCTTCTTCCTTTGACTCCCAGCTGCTCCTGCACCATTGAAGCGAAATTCAAACTCTGCTCCATGAATGTATTCTGGTAGAGGGAAAAAATGATGTTGGCTTCCGAGGAGTTCGGATCGAACCCTTCGTAATGCGTCGTATAGTCTTTTTCCAGCAAGATTACATTGTTCTCGCGCTTGGCGACTTCCAGATTGGCTTCGGTCTTATGCAGACCCATCACGTAGGTTTCAGCTCCCTGGATTACAGGATTGCAGACCTCTTTGCGCTTAGCCTTGTCGAAGCGGCAGGCGGAATTGCAATGAATACAGATGAAGAGATCCGCTTTTGCGGAATTGGCTACTTCCGCGCGTTCGTGCAATTCAAGAAAGACGTCCGTCTTCCTTGTATAGACGACACTGACTTCCGGCAGCTGCTCTTCGATCAGTGCCCCCAGTTTGAGCGCAATGGAGAGCGCCACGTCTTTCTCTTTCACCTTCGTGACCCCCAGGCAACCGGAGTCGTGACCACCGTGACCGGCATCGATCACCACGGTGTACGCGAATGCGGCGTTGGTATATACCAACAACAAAGCTGCAAGTGCTGCCAGTCGAAGTCCGGACGGACGATTATTTTTTGGTAGTTTTGACACCTTAACTAGGAGAAAATCCCGGATTTGCACCTGCAATTTCCCAAAATAAACGCGATTTGGCTGTTTTTGGCCCTTGCTCTTTATCAACATGCCGATGTTGGAGCATCTCCCGTATTTCCGGTTGTTTGCGATACTCTTTCCGGCGACGCCCTCAACGTCCATTTAACGTCGAAAGCTGTTGATTCCTTGCCTCTTGCGACCGAAAAAGAGGAAATACTTCCGTTTCCAATCAAGTACCGGGCCAAGGACTCCACCAGCGTCCTGGCGGACAGCCAGATCGTCTACCTGTACGGAGAAGCCGAGGTCCTTTACGATGACCTGGAACTTAAAGCCGATTTCATCCGGATCGACATGAACGCGAAGGAAGTCAGCGCCACCGGACTACCCGATTCGGCGGGCATCCTGCGCGGAAAACCGGAGTTCGCCCAAGGCCAACAGCGGTTCAAGGCGACTGCAATGCGGTATAATTTCAGCACCAAAAAGGGACGCATCAGCTATGTGATCACCTCTGAAGGGGACGGATACATACACGGTGAGACAGTCAAAAAGGATGCGGAGAACAATTTCTATATCCGCAAGGGACAATACACGACGTGCAACCTTGACACGCCCCATTTTTCAATAATATCCAACAAGCTTAAAGTGATCAAGAACGACCGGATCGTGACCGGACCCGCCTACCTTTCCATCGAGGATGTCCCAACGCCACTGGCTATTCCGTTCGGTTTTTTTCCGAACAAGCAAGGGCGCAGCTCCGGTGTCATCTTTCCCGGATTCGGCGAGTCGGCCGACCGCGGATTCTATTTCCAACGGTTGGGATATTACTTCGGATTCAACGACTACTTCAACCTGTCGCTGACTTCAGACTTGTACACGAAAGGCAGCTACACGCTGGATGCCAGTTCCCAATACCGCCAGCGCTACCGCTACTCCGGAAATTTCCGGGCAAGCTATGCCTACACCACCATCGGCGAACGCGGGTTGCCTGATTTCTCATCGAGAAAGGATTTCCATATCAACTGGCTGCATACGCAGGATCCGAAAGCCGATCCGTACAGCACTTTCAGTGCGAATGTGAGCGCCGGATCCTCGCAATACTATCAGAATACGATCTCTTCGCTTAACAATTACCTGTCCAACACATTCCAGTCGTCCGTTTCCTGGACGAAGTTATTTCCGGACCGCCCGTACAACCTGTCGGTGGCATTGAACCACTGGCAGAACACGCTCACGCACGATGTACGGATCACCCTGCCGGATGTCAGTTTCGGGATCCCGCGTATCACACCCTTCAAGCGCAAGATCCAGGCCGGCAAAGTCCGCTGGTATGAGAAAATAGGTACCAGCTACACGATGCGCGGGACCAATTCTGTAGAAACCAAAGACTCTCTGCTATTCAGCGAGAGCACCCTGAAGGAATTCAGAAACGGAATCCAGCACCTGTTGCCCGTTTCCACCTCGGTGCCGCTGTTCCGGTACATCACCCTTACACCCACGGTAAGTTATGCGGAGCGCTGGTACTTCCAGACCACCTCCTACACGTGGAACCCGGATGCCGGAAAGGTGGACACTTCGACGGTGAACGGTTTCAAAGCTGCTCGTGACTATTCGTTGTCCGTAGGCATGCTGACACGTGTGTACGGCATGTTCCAATACCGCAAGGGACCTGTGGCAGCCATCCGTCACGTGTTGACCCCTTCCGCTTCGTTCAGTTTCCGCCCAGACTTCACCGCCGCCCGGTACGGATATTTCAAAGAGGTACAGGTAGACACCACAGGCCGGACGGTACAGTATTCGATTTTCCAGAACGGGATTTTCGGAAGTCCGGCAGGAGGTAAATTCGGCGCTTTGAATGTTGCGCTGGACAACAACCTGGAAATGAAAATTCGGGTGAATACCGATACCGGCATGACGCTGAAGAAAGTGAAGCTGCTCGAGAGCCTTCGGTTCAACTCCTCCTACAACATGCTCGCCGATTCTCTCCGCTGGTCTCCTGTATCATTCGGCGGAAGGACCACCTTTGCCAATAAGTTTATCCTGACCTTCGGCGGAACTCTTAATCCGTATGCCTATGACTCGCTGAATCGGGATATCGGACGATATCTGGTGGACGAGAACGGTAAGCTGTTCCGACTTACATCGGCAAATGCAGCGTTCAACTTCTCATTGACCGGAAACAATTCAAAGAAAAACACCGGAAAGTACTCCAGGCAGGAATTAGACCAGTACCTGAACAACCCGGAAACCTATCTTGATTTTGATGTGCCGTACAATCTGTATGTCGGCTATGCGCTGAACTACTCAAAGCGGGGGGACCTTGAACCGAACGTAAACCAATCACTCACGCTGAACGGAGACTTGGCCCTTACACCCAAATGGAAGATCGGTTTCAATTCCTGGTACGATCTGGAAGCCGGGGAGTTCACCAGTTTTTCTACCACGATCTACCGCGACCTACACTGCTGGGAGATGCGTCTGAACTGGATACCGTTCGGCGGACAGGAGAGCTATAATTTCCAGATCAACGTTAAGTCATCCGTCCTTCAGGACCTCAAGCTTATCAAGCGGAAAGACTTTTTCGATTAAGCGATTACTACGCGTCGTCTCATCAGCTGGTCGGTATCCACCACTGTTCCGACCCTGAAGTCTTTTCGTCCGTATACCTCGAAACCATAACGACTATAGAAGCGGATAGCCCGGTGGTTGTTGACGTCCACCCCCAGGAAAATCCATTCCATTCCCCGCGCCTCCGCTTCCTTCAGGATATAATCCATCAAGGCCTGAGCGATTCCTGTCCCGTGGTATTTCCTGAAAAGATAAAACCGTTCGATTTCCATGACCGATGCACCCGGAAAGTCCTCCAACGAAGACCCGAGGGTAATCTTGGCATATCCGGCGAATTCATTGTCCATTTCCGCAAGCACGAAGCGGTGGATTTCAGGTTTTGAGAGGAGCGATAAGATGGCAGGAAGTGAAAATGCTTCCTTAGTATACACCTGCATGTCCTGCGGCGTGTAAAAAGGCTGCCACATCTCCACAAAGGTGGAATGACTTAAGGCCGCTACGGTCTCAGCATCATTTTGATCGGCTATCCTCCAACGGATGTTCATTACTTATCCCGATTTTTAAAACTCGTTAACACGTCAAAAAGGTAATTGAATGTATCTTTGAGTATCACAAAGATGATGAATGCCATGAAATTTCGATTCGTTTACATGATTTCACTGCTGCCGTTGGCAGTTTTTGGACAAAAAGCCGAACCGATGGTCGTTTCAGGAGCGATCAAACCTGCTGTAAAATCATCCGATACGGTAATAACGAAAGACCCGCAGGTGCCGGGATTAGAGCACTGGACTATCCTTACTCCTACCGGTAATCTCAAGATGCAAGGTAAGATGATGAACGGTCTCAAAGAGGGTGTATGGAGGGAATACGGAGGCACGAACTACGTACTGCTCAAGACGGAAGAATACTCGAAAGGAAAAAAGAACGGGGCGTCTACAACGCTCAATAATTCAGGCATGGTCACCCTCGACGAGACCTACCGCAACGACCTGCTTGAAGGACGCCGCATCACGTATAGCCAAAGCGCCCGCATCAAGGTGACTGAGAATTTCAAGAGCGGTCTTCTCGACGGTGAGCGCAAGTCCTTTTATGACGATGGCAAGGTGCAGGAGGAGGGAAACTATTCCGCCGGTCAGCGGGACGGTGTCGCCAAATGGTACCTGCAGAGCGGAAACCTATCGCTCGAATACACCTATACCAAGGGATCGCTGAACGGCCCGGCAAAAATGTACGATGACAAAGGACTGATCCGGTCAGAAGGCAACTATGTCAACGACAATGAAGAAGGAGAATGGAAGGAGTATGAAAACGGACAGGCGGTAAAAAAGATCATCTACAAAGGGGGATCCGTGGTCAAGGAGATTCCATATAAACAATAACAGTTTCTAGTTCCACCCGATCAATATCATGTACGTCGATTTCGAACAACTCCCCCCTTCAGCCAGGATCTGGGTTTACCTCAGTGACCGGTCTTGGAATACGGATGAGATGCGAACAATCGAATCCTCTGCACGTGTGTTTGTGGACCAGTGGACGGCTCATCAGCAATCCCTTCGTGCCTCTTTTCGGGTTTTCCACCATCAATTCCTGGTCATTGCTGTAGACCAGGAAAGCGCCAGTGCTAGTGGCTGCTCCATCGACAAATCCGTAGCGTTCATCCAGCAGCTGGAACGCGAGCTTCAGTGCCGCCTGATGGACCGTTTACTTTTCGCTTTCAAACAAGAAGGGGCCATCCGGGCCGTACCTAAGGATGAATTCGAACGGCTGGCTGAAGCCGGACAGATTTCCGACAGCACAATCGTATTCGACAATCTGGTGGATACGGTTCAGGCGCTGAACCACCGCTGGGAGATACCTTTCGAGCGGAGTTGGCATAAAGTGCTGGTAGGCTGATTTACCAGCTATAATCCCACATCCCCTTACTTCTCTTCCAGGTTCAGGCTTCGTAGCTTCGGCAACCGGGCCGCTGCTAAGCCAACGGCCGAGAGTGCGACAGCTCCGCCGACAAGGACGGAAGGTATCAAACCCAATAGCTTTGCGGCGAAACCGGACTCGAAGGCTCCTATCTCGTTCGATGACGAGATGAACATGGTACTGACCGCCGAAACTCTTCCGCGCATATCATCCGGAGTCATGAATTGAATGATGGTCGACCGGATGACCACGCTC
>JBJOMA010000285.1:0-12764 GCA_046052625.1 Bacteroidota bacterium | reverse complement strand
GCTCATGAGCACCGCCACCTCCCTTCCTGTCTGGGTGACGGCCGAAGGCCCCTATGGCTTTGGGAACTCCTCGCTTAGGGTATGTGCCGCAGCGGGCAACCTTTCCTTTCCGGCAACCTGGCTGGACTTGGAATTTCCGATTACGACCCTTGATACCTTCGTCGTATCCCGCATTGATTGTCAACCCAATTTGATGCCCTTCGGAAGTTCGGTGTATTCCGATGCCTATTGGGTAGTGGACCGGTATGGTGTTCCTGCCGTTCCTGTTTTTGATTATGTATTCCGTTTACCGGCCGGTACCGTGGGGCAGTCGGATGAGGCAAGTCCTTCCAATCTTCAATTATACAATCGTGATGGATTCGATATAGGTCCATGGTCGCCTTTGATTGCTGCCTCATGGGCTTCTGTCGCTCAGTCGACTGTCCGTTTCCCTGTAACACAGACTACCGGCCAACTGATCATCGGAACGGTCGGAAATTCAATCCTGGAAGTTCCGGACCTCGTGAACAAGTTCGTCGAAGCGGGAAAAGTATTTCCGAATCCTGCTGCGGACGAATTTCGGATTCGGTTGTCCATGGTTACGTCCGATGAGATACCTGTCAGACTTGTCGATGTTTCAGGCCGTGCGGTCATCAATGTCAGAATTCCACCCAATGAAAGAGAAGTATCCGTTCAGCTCGGTTCCGTCCATGCAGGGTACTACCGGCTTGAATTTTTTTCGCACGGCTACTTTTTTTCGCAGCCTCTGATGGTCTTAGAACATTGATTGTTCAGGGATTAGTCCTCGCCTTGCGGTTTCTTTTTGAATGAAGTATCCGGTCGTTTTTCATTTCATTTTCTGTTGGTTTTTCATGCCGCACGATCCCGATTTGGGCCGATAAAAAAATAATTCCTTTTATTTGCGGCCACTGAAGAACCGGTCATGTCGAAAAACCTTGTGATTGTCGAGTCGCCTGCAAAGGCCAAAACCATTGAAGGATACCTTGGAAAAGATTTCACGGTCAAGTCCAGTTACGGCCACGTCCGTGACCTGGTGAAGTCGGGAATGGGTGTGAAGGTGGGTGAGAATTTCGAGCCCGTCTATCAGGTAAGTCCGGAAAAAGAGCAGGTCATCAGCGAACTGCGCCGACTCGCAAAGAAAGCCGACACCATATGGCTCGCGACCGACGAAGACCGCGAAGGAGAAGCCATTTCATGGCATTTGTGCGAAGCGCTCGGTCTGGACGAGAAGACCACCAAACGTATCGTGTTCCACGAGATCACCAAGAAGGCGATACTTCAGGCGATCAGCAATCCCCGCATCATCGACCGTAACCTGGTCGACGCTCAGCAGGCCCGCCGGATCCTTGACCGTCTGGTCGGATATGAACTCTCTCCGATACTTTGGAAGAAAGTCCGTCCACAACTCTCCGCAGGACGCGTACAATCGGTCGCCGTCCGACTGATTGTCGAGCGTGAGCGTGAAATCGACCAGTTCAACATCACCTCCGCTTACCGTGTGGTCGCCCATTTCGATATCAACGGTAAAGTTTTCAAGGCTGAGTTGCCCAAGAAATTCGCCGAGTTCAAGGATGCGGAAGCGTTCCTCACTAATTGCATCGGTGCCGGATTCTCGGTCAAGAACCTTGAAGTCAAACCCGGAACACGCAAACCCGCGGCTCCGTTTACCACGTCTACCCTACAGCAGGAAGCGGCACGTAAGCTCGGTTACAGTGTGTCTCAGACCATGGTGCTCGCGCAGCGCTTGTACGAAAGCGGAAAGATCACCTACATGAGGACCGACAGTGTCAATCTCTCCAATGATGCGTTGGACATGGCGCAGCGCGTGATCACCGCGAACTACGGTCCGCAGTACCACGAGCGCCGCCAGTATAAGACGAAGACCGCATCCGCGCAGGAAGCGCACGAAGCGATCCGTCCTACAGACATGGCGGTGGAGAATGTCGACGGAGAATCCCGTGAACAACGTCTTTATCAGCTCATCTGGCGAAGAGCGGTCGCCTCGCAGATGGCCGAAGCCAAATTGGAGAAGACCGTCGTCACGATCGAGTCCGACAAGACCAAGGAGCTGTTTATCGCCAACGGCGAAGTGATCAAGTTCGACGGCTTCCTGAAAGTATATATGGAAAGCACGGATGACGAGGAGTCGGAAGACCAGGAAGGATTGCTGCCGACCATGGCTATCGGCGACCGCCTCAAGTTGGTGGAGGCCGTTGCAACGGAACGCTATACGCATCCGCCGGCCCGTTTCACCGAAGCGGCGCTGGTTAAGAAACTGGAAGAACTGGGAATCGGCCGTCCTTCCACGTACGCGCCGACCATTTCAACCGTGCAGAAGCGAGGTTATGTCGTGAAGGAGGAACGGATGGGCAAGGAGCGCAACTATCACGTCATTACATTAAAGGACGGAGCAGTGCGCTCCGAAGTGAAGACCGAGATCACAGGAGCAGACAAGAACAAATTGTTCCCGACCGACATCGGTATGCTGGTCAATGATTTCCTGGTGCAGTATTTCAAGGACATTCTCGATTTCAACTTCACGGCATTCGTCGAGAAGGAATTCGACGATATCGCCAATGGCGAACTGAAGTGGCAGAAGATGCTGAAGGATTTCTATGCGCCTTTCCATAAGAATGTGGTCGTGACTGAAAAGGATTCCGAACGGGTGACCGGCGAGCGAATCCTCGGCAAAGACCCTGTTAGCGGGCTCACCCTGCTGGTGCGTGTGGGTCGCTTTGGTCCGATGGCGCAGATCGGAGCACAGGACGAGACCGACAAGCCCCGTTATTCCAAGCTCCGGAACGACCAACGATTGGACACCATCACGTTCGAGGAAGCGTTGGATCTTTTCAAGCTGCCACGCACACTCGGACAGTTCGAGGAACAGGATGTCGTAGTGTCCATCGGACGCTTTGGTCCGTATGTGCGGCTCGGCGATTTCTTCGTCAGCATGAAAAAAGAGGACGATCCGTATACAGTCACCTACGACCGCGCAGTGGAGCTGATCCACGAGAAGCGCAAGCAGTTGGCCGAGCGGATCATCAAGTCTTTCCCGGAAGATGCCGAAGTGCAAGTGCTGAACGGCCGCTGGGGCGCCTATATCTCCTTCCGTGGTCGCAACCTCCGCATTCCGAAAGACCGCGACCCCAAGAGCTTCACGCTGCCGGAAATCGAAGAACTGGCAGCCAATACGCCCGAAACGCCGGGCCGTGGCCGTTTTGCCAGGAAGTCTGCCGGTGCGACTACACCCTTTAAGCAGGCTGCTGCCAAGAAACCGGGTGCCAAGAAAGCGCCCGCCAAGAAAGCAGCTGTTTCCGAGCCGGCCGCTCCGAAAAAATCCGCGACTGTGAAGAAGTCTGCTGTCAAGAAAGTGGCGATTGCAAAGTCACCTGCCAAGAAAGCGGTTGTCAAGAAGTCGCCTGTGAAGAAAGCGGCAAAGAAGAAGTGATCCTTTCGTGCGGATCCGTCTTATTGCAGTATCCGCGCCCGCTGCTTTCCACACGTCCTTTGTTGATTAAACAAAAGGCGCAGCCGGTGTCCTCATTGGCAGGGCGTTACATTTGTAATAGCCTCAACCCCTTGCTACATGGATATTTCGGAATACCTGCAGCCGCTGGACCCTTCTCGTTTCGATACGCCTTCAGAGAAGAAAACCCTGATGGGTCACGTCGTACGCAAGTACGTGCGGCAAGGCGAATTCCCGGACCTTTCCGGAGTCCACATCGCTTTACTGGGAGTAGGTGAATCGCGGGGAGCGGTGGGGAACAGCGGCTGTTCGGAGGCACCCGGTGCCATCCGTGAGCGTTTCTATGCATTGAAGCAGGCCGGCTATCCGTACAACATCGTTGATCTTGGGGATCTGCGCATCGGAAACTCGTTGGAGGACACCTATGCAGCAGTCACCACGCTGGTGATGGAATTGATGAAAGAAGGAATTCTTCCGGTCATTCTGGGAGGAAGCCAGGACCTGACACTGGCGCAGTATATCGCTTATCAGAAGTTGGAGCAGACGGTGAACATCGTGGCGGTGGATGCGCAATTCAACCTCGGCAAGCTGGATGATCCTCACACGAGCGACGGATATGTCGGCAAGATTGTTTTGCATGAACCTAATTTCCTTTTCAATTACTCCAACATCGGTTATCAGAGTTATTTTGTCGGCACGGACCAGGTCGAGCTGATGGAGAAACTGTATTTCGACGCTTATCGGCTGGGCAATGTGCGAAAGGACATGGAAGAGGTGGAGCCGATTGTCCGCAATGCGGACATACTTTCCTTCGACATCACTGCCATCCGGCAGAGCGACGCACCCGGCAACGGCAACGCTTCACCCAACGGTTTTTACGGAGAGGAAGCCTGTCAGATCGTTCGGTATGCAGGGATGAGCGATAAGCTGACTTCGTTCGGACTTTACGAGGTCAATCCCTCGTTGGATATCCGTTCTCAGACCTCCCACCTTGCCGCGCAGATGCTTTGGTATTTTCTCGAAGGGTATTACAACCGGAAGCGGGATGTTCCGCTAAAAGGCAAGAACGGCTTCACCAAGTTCCGTGTAAGCATGAAGCAATCGGAACAGGAAATCGTATTTTATAAGAGCGACCGTAGCCAGCGCTGGTGGATGGAAGTCCCCGTTCCAAGCGGAAAAACCCAATATCAGCGCCATCACATGGTTCCGTGTTCCTACAGGGATTATGAAACCGCCTGCCGGGATGAAATGCCGGAGCGCTGGTGGCAGGCCTTCCAAAAGCTTTCCTGATACGTCCGAGCGACCCTAAGAATTACCGGTCAAGTAACCTTTTTGGCTTTTTTTACGTGTAAAAGGTTGATTTCGAGTGTTCCGGCATGCTGTCGCGGCTTCCGGTCCATTGGACAACTAAATTTTGCTTTTAGTTGATATTATTCATTACTTTACCCCCTCTTTGGGGTGTAAAAACCTTGAAATTATTACGCTAACGCAGAAAAGATACGTGAAACGGAATCGTCTGACCGCCCTGCTCTTGCCGGCCGCATGCATGCTTGCATTCGTCGCATCCGCACAGCAGGATCCGCAGTTCAGTCAATACATGTTCAGCCGTCTGCCCATGAACGCCGCCTATGCCGGTGCAAATGAGGCGATTTGCGGCTCTCTGCTTTACCGTAACCAATGGACGGGCTTCGGCGGGGAACCCAAGACCTCTCTCTTCTCCTTTGACATTCCTGCGGAAGCATTACATGGCGGGGTCGGCCTTTCCGTCTACGCTTCCGATCAGCTTGGAAACCAGAAGAACATGAACATCCGCGGGGCTTATGCCTTCCGCAAATACCTCTCGAACGGCTCTATCGCTGTCGGTATCGATGCCGGGTATCATCAGCTTTCTCCCCGTAACGAGACGTGGATTGCAAATGACAATCCTGCCAATGATCCGAATATTCCCGGTGCCGACGGCAGCGGAGGTACGCTTGATTTAGGATTCGGCCTTTATTACCAGTCGGACAAACTCTACGTAGGCGTTTCCTCTACGCATATCAGTGAAGGCGAAATCGATTATGCCAATGTGCGTACTTCGTTGGCCCGACATTACTGGTTGATGGCCGGTTATAGCGCTGAACTCTCTCCTTCCCTTACGCTCAAGCCGGCCCTTTTGGTCAAGTCGGATGCCATTTCGACCCAGTTGGACGTGAACGCCAATCTGTTGATCAATAACCGGTTCTGGGTAGGTGGTGGCTATCGTCTTCAGGATGCAATTGTAATAATGGCAGGCTTAGAGGTGATTCCGAACCTGAAACTGGGTTATTCTTACGATTATACCACTTCCAATATCAGAACCTATTCCTCCGGAACGCATGAAATCATGCTTGGATACTGTTTTATGACTCCTAAAAAAGTAAAACGCACATTCCATCGCAATGTAAGAATGCTCTAAGGAAGCAGGCTAACTTTCGGTGTGCACCCTCATATAATAGATTACGATTAAAGCTGAAATTCGCAATTCATTTAATATCCAATATCTTATAAATAATATTCGACGGATTACGTTGAAACTATCATTCAATAACGACCTACAATGAAACTGATGAGTCTTGGGAAAAACGGGTTGCTTGCACTTTCATCCCTTGGTATGTTGGTACTCACGGGATGCGGCTCAGGCGGCAACGGTGAACTGACCGGCGTCCTCCACCGCGATAAGTGGTATCAGCCCGATCCCTACGGAATGGTCTATATCCCGTCCGGATCCTATAACATGGGACCCAGTGACCAGGATGTACCCTACGCTGTAACAGCGCAGAGTAAATCGGTCACGATACCGGCATTCTACATGGATCATACCGAGATCACGAACAACGAGTACCGTCAGTTCGTATTCTGGGTCCGTGACTCGCTGGCACATCGACTTATCGGCGGGGAGCACATCCTCGAAGAGGGTGAGTACGGTGAGCGCATCAACTGGCGTGCCAAGATCAAATGGGACGACGAAGAGAACGAGGAGGTTCTCGCCGAGTTGTTCCTGCCCGAGACCGAGCGATTCTACCGTCGTAAGGAAATCGATACCCGTAAACTCAATTACGAATACTACTGGATCGATCTTCGCGAGGCCGCTCAGCGCGAGAACCGCGAACAGGGCCGTGTCGACCGTTCAGTCTTCATCAAGAAGGACGTCATTAATGTCTATCCGGACACGCTGGCCTGGATACACGACTACACGTATTCCTATCATGAGCCGCTGACCCAGATGTATTTCTGGCATCCGGCCTACGATGATTATCCGGTTGTCGGAATCAACTGGAAGCAGGCTCGCGCATTCTGTATCTGGCGAACCCAGTTGCTGAACAACTTCCTTGCCGACGAAGGCGGTTCCTTTGTTCAGGATTTCCGTCTGCCGACGGAGGCTGAGTGGGAGTATGCCGCCCGTGGCGGTCTGGACCACTCTCCGTTCCCCTGGGGCGGTCCCTACATCCGTAACAGCCGCGGTTGCTTCCTGGGTAACTTCAAGCCCATGCGCGGATCTTATCAGGACGATGGCGGTGTATACACCGTCAAGGCCACCTCCTATTGGCCGAACGACTACGGTCTGTACTGCATGGCCGGTAACGTCGCCGAATGGACCAGTAACGCATTCGACGAATCTGCCTACAGTTTCACGCACGATATCAGCACCGATTACGTTTATGATGCCAAAGAGTCCGATCCTCCGGCCATGAAGCGTAAAGTCATCCGTGGCGGTTCCTGGAAGGATGTGCAGTATTACCTCCAGAATGGAACAAGGACCTTCGAATATCAGGACACCGCGAAGTGTTATATCGGCTTCCGCTGCGTCATGAGTTTCCTCGGCCGTGACAAGGCGGACTATTGAGCGTGTTCATCCAACGTGTTAATACATTCAGCTTGCTGCAGTGACAACTGCCGCATATAGGAGTAATTTTATCCTGCCAAACTGCAAATAACCAATAACCAATAAACATCAATCATTCTTAACTATGGGAATCGCAGAAATCACACAGAGTAAGAAATTCAAGAACTTCATGTCGAAGTTGTATGGATTCGGAGCAGCCATCGTAATCGTCGGTGCGCTCTTCAAGATCCAGCACTGGCCGTTCTCCGGCTTCTTCCTGGTCCTCGGACTCGGAACGGAAGCCATCATCTTCTTCTTTTCCGCCTTCGAACCGCCCCATGAGGATGTGGACTGGTCGTTGGTATATCCTGAGCTCGCCGGAATGAGCGACGAGGATTCGCACGACAAGAAGAAGAAAAAGAAAGTGGATGAAGTCTCCCAGAAGCTCGATGCCATGTTGTCTGAAGCCAAGATCGGTCCGGAACTGATCGAAAGCCTGGGTCGCGGACTTTCCGCCCTCAGCGACAACGCCGGAAAACTGAGCGACATGAGCAATGCTTCGGTCGCTACCGATTCCTATGTGAAGAACATGAACAAGGCTGCCGAATCCGCAATGGCTATGTCCGATTCCTATTCCCGTGCCGCTTCCGCCGCGCAGGGACTGAACGAGGTGATGGCCAATATGAACGCCTCTGTAGAAGACACCATCCGCTACAAGAACGAGGTCGCGGCACTTGCCAAGAATCTGGAGAAACTCAATTCCGTCTATGGCAACATGTTGTCTGCCATGACCATCAAGTAATTGTGTCCAACCATTCAACCTAACCTAACCACAAGAACTTGAAATGGCATCCGGGAAATTGACACCGAGGCAGAAGATGATCAACATGATGTATCTCGTGTTGACCGCTCTGCTTGCATTGAACGTGACCAAGGAGGTCATCAATGCTTTCGTTACCATTAACGAAAGCGTCAGCCTCTCTAAAGAGAACCTTGATAAGAAGAACCAGAACACCTACGCCGCCTTCGCGCTGGCCATGGAGAACGACGCTAAGAAATATGCGGACGTTAACAACCGTGCCTCCAACATCAAGAAGGCGGCCGGAGAACTGGTGAAGTTCATCGAGGATACCAAGAACGAACTGATCGTCACCACAGACGGAATCGAGCCGGGCATGCCCGTTCCCGTTCTTCGTGAAATGGAAAAAAAGGACGATTATGATGCGCCGACGAACATCATGTGCGGCGACGATCAGAACGGCAAAGGCAAAAAAGCGTCCGAGTTGAAGGATCGCATCGAAGCCTTTAAGAAAACGATACTCGCTAACTGTCCTAAAGGATCAGAGGCTGATTACAAGAAGCGTCTGGACCAGTTGCTGAATACGTCTGACCCTGAGAAGGCGGAGGACGGTAAGCGTACCTGGGAGATGATGAACTTCTATCACAACCCCGTTGTCGCTACCGTAGCCCTGCTTACCAAGCTTCAGTCGGACGTGCGCAATGCGGAATCACAAGTGATTGATGACCTGCTTGCTTCCGTCGACAAGAACCTTGTCAAGATGGATAAGTTTACTGCCAAGATCATCGCTAACAGCACCGTCGTTACCATCGGTTCCGAATACCAGGCCGATGTGTTCCTGTCTGCTACTTCTTCAACCATGGCTCCCGAGGTATTCGTCGGTGCGACCACCGATTCGGCCGGCAGTGCTACTTGTAACGGCTGCGGCGGCTCACCGCTTCCGATCGACGGCGGTTACGGCAAGTACACCGACCGTCCCGGTTCTGAAGGTGAGAAGAAGTGGTCCGGTGTCATCCGTGTCAAGAAACCGGACGGTTCCTACGAGCACTATCCGTTCAACGCCTCCTACGTTGCACAGAAGCCTAATTCCGTTGTTTCGGCCGACAAGATGAATGTACTTTACATCGGCGTCGATAACCCCATGTCCATCTCTGTACCGGGTGTGTCAAACGACAAGGTGAAGGTCTCCATCGAAGGCGGTGGCGGTTCCCTCAAGCCGAATCCCGCGGCAGGTGGCGGACATTACCTTGCCAGTGTCACGACCGTCGGTAAGTCGACTATCAAAGTGAGCGCTGAAATCGGAGGGAAAGTGATGCCGATGGGATCCTTCGAATACCGTGTCAAGCGCGTACCCGATCCAATCGCTACGCTCGCGAACCAGAAGGGCGGACTCATCAACAAGAACGTACTGATGGCCGGTACGCTTATCCCCGTGCTGGAGAATTTCGATTTCGAACTCTACTTCAAGATCATCGGTTTCAAGTTGACCATCACGGGTAAAGGACGTGATCTTCTGGAATTCGAGGGACAAGGCAACCAATTGAACCAGCAGATGCGCGATGCATTGGCCAAAGTCCGTGCCGGTGACAAAATCTTCTTCGAATACATCAAGGCCAAGATGGCATCGGGCTCCGACCAGAGTACACGGAGCCTGCCGGGCCTCTCGTTCTCCATCCAATAACAGCTTCCGTTTCATAAACGTACAGTGCCATGAAATCCCGAATCCTCCTCCTCCTTGCCGCGATAGCCCTCACAGGTCCGCTTTTCGCGCAGAACGTGTTGGACGGTGTGTATGTGAAAGAGCATACCGCTACCCGTACGCCGCTCGCTTACCCGTATCTACGGGAAGCGGATGTCATGTGGTCTAAAAGGATTTGGCGTTACATCGACCTGGGCGAGAAGATCAATCTTCCACTCAAGTACCCGTTGACCAAATCGACGGCCGACCGTAAGAGCCTGGTGGATGTAATCATGGATGCGGTCTCCGAGGGTTCCCTCACCGCCTACAGCGCCGTGGATGATGAATTCACAGCTCCTGTTACGTTGAAGGAGATCGAGTCGCGCGGCGGTGCCCGTACGGATACCATGCAGATGTCCCGTCCGGATCCTCCATATGATTCCTACGATACCGTGATCACCAGGGAGTTCTCCCGCGACAAGGTGATCGGTTATCGTATCAAGGAAGACTGGTTCTTCGACCGTCAGCGTTCTGTAATCGAGGTGCGGATCATCGGTATCGCACCGATGATTCTGGCGACGAACGAAGCGGGTGAAGCAAGGGAAGGTAACCAGAAGATTCCGCTGTTCTGGATCTATTATCCGGAAGCAAGGAAGTTGTTCGCCAACTCGGAAGTATACAACCGTGCCAACGACGCCGAGCGTCGCTCGTTCGACGACATCTTCCAGAAGCGCTTCTTCTCCAGCTACATTTATAAGGAGTCGAACGTGTTCGACCGTCGTATCGAGGATTACAAGCAGGGTCTCAACGCCTTGTTGGAGTCCGAGCGTATCAAGGATGAAATCACCAACCTTGAACACGACATGTGGGAATACTGATTCCTGCGTGCCCCCGTCAATCGAAAAACCCCGGCCTCACCGGGGTTTTTTCGTTTACATTCATCTATAAATTCCAGCGGTAATTCCCTGTCAGAGCTCCAGCAACCGGTCCCTGACTGCTTCCATCAGCCACATAGGGGTGGAAGTCGCGCCACAGATTCCGACTGACTGGCCTTCCAGGAAGAGGCTTTCGTCCAGTTCCTCTAACGCGGAGATGAAGTACGTGTTAGGATTGGTCTTCTTGCAGACCTCGAAGAGCACTTTTCCGTTGGAAGATTTTTTCCCCGACACGAACACCACATGGTCGAAGCGGGAGGCGAATTCCGGCAGCTGCTGGTCCCTGTTGGAGACCTGCCGGCAGGTGGTATCGTTCAGCTCCACGTCGATGCCTTCGGCGACCAGCTGGTGGTAGATGGAATAGAACTTTTCCGTGCTTTTGGTGGTCTGGCTGTATAAGGAGATCGAACGAGGCATGTGCTCCAGATCCAGTTCTGCCAGATCCTGAAATACGACCGCGTCCTGTCCGACTTGCCCGATTAGGCCCTCGACTTCTGCATGTCCTCGTTTGCCGTAGATATATATGTTCTTCTCCTGGTCCGCCGACTGTTTGACCCTGTTCTGTAGTTTCAGTACGACCGGACAGGAGGCATCAATCAGTGTCAAGTTGTTCTCGATCGCGGTACGGTAGGTATTGGGCGGTTCCCCGTGCGCACGGATAAGAATTTTCTCATCATGTAGTTTGCCAAGGTCCTCGTGACTGATGATCTTCAATCCCATTTCCTTCAGCCGGGCGATCTCCTCGTCGTTGTGGACGATATCACCAAGACAGTACAAATGACCCTCCTCCCGAAGGATCTCTTCAGCCAGTTGTATGGCATACACGACGCCGAAACAGAAACCGGAATTCGGATCAATTGTCACGTGGAGCTGCCGGACGGAGGGTGTATCACTCATGCGTGCTTTTTTTTCTGAAATGTTCGAACAGGGCGGTATTCATCAAAAGTAACAGGAGCGTATACTGCGTATCCTCGACAGGGATGGTGTAAATGCGTATTCCAAGGTTTTCCGCGTCGTTGTAAGTGACAACGGGCAGACTGGTAAGTACGCCGTTGACAAGCAAGAAGGGGATAAGGCTCACTGCGTAGGCACGGTAGAATCTGCCCAGCCACTCATAGTTGCGGAAGTAAACATAGATAAGTAATGCAGCGGTCAGCGAGAGCTTGATTCCGGTATAAAGCCGGTCATGATTAAAGACCGCTACCACCACCAAAAGAACAATCCAGACGGCCGTAAAGTTCCGGACTATTGACCTGGAAGGGTCTTTCCGGACCAGTACGTTCAACGAGCCGTATATGAACATGCAGGAATATGGGATAAATAGGAAGAACATCCATTCCTCTATGGGCAAGTCCCAGATCCAGATCCCCACTACATATTTCGGGTTGAAGCCCCAGACACCCCACACCGTCAGGAAATGATCCCAAACGATGAAAAAAGTCGCCGTGATCAGCATCGCCGGAAACAGCCATTTCCATTGCTTGTAGAAAGCCAGCCGGTGCTCAAAGGAACATGCGAAAGGCACCAGTATGGAGCCGATGTTCAAGAGCAGGTAGGTGTACTTTTCCATGCCGATAGGTTCTTCAGTCAAGATAGCCCTTTAACATGTTTTTTTGCGCAGGCGTACAGTCGCCGTTTTCCAAAAGCAGTCGTGCAACATCCCTTCGCAGCAACCGGTCGTCGCAGGCCGGAAGCAGCCGCAGGGCCATGTCACGATCGGCAGGTATGTCGCCGCTCATCCCGAGGAAGGAAGGGAGATGAGTCTCGACCGCTAACCGAAGATAGCGTAATTCAAGATTCGCCGGCTCTGCCGCAATCGCTTTTCTGAAACCTTCTAACGCCTGCTTGCAGCGGCTGTATTTGGTGGTAGGAAGAAAGGCATGCTTGGCAAGCAGACCTTCCGTAGCGGCCAGGTATCCTTCGATCATCGGTGTCGGCGGACGAATCGCCTGGAGTCGACGGTAGAAACGGAGCGCATCTTCTTCACTTGCTTCGGCTTTTTTCAATCCGCTTCGCAATTCAGCGATGCCTGTATCCGTGCT